>DATLNY010000375.1:0-4208 GCA_035536495.1 Candidatus Saccharimonadia bacterium
GGCGACGTGACGTATTACCAGCGTGCGCGAATCGAGGCGCGGATCTCGCAGATCACGCCGTGGGCGCTCGAGGAGCGCCGGCGCGCGATTCCGGCCGAGGCCTAGCCGGCCCGTCGGCGCCGGACTGTAATCGCCGCGCAACATTCCTGTCGTGAAATGAGGCGGTCCGCGCGCCGCGCGGGCGCCACCAGCCGCAGGCCCAGGTGCAGAAACACGTCCTCATCGTCGAAGACGAGCCCGCGATCCGCGACATGGTCGCATTCGCGCTGACGCGCGCGGGCCTGCATCCGGTCCACGCCGCCGATGCGCGCGCCGCGCAGGACGCGATCATGGCGCGCGTCCCCGACCTCATCCTGCTCGACTGGATGCTGCCGGGCCTGTCGGGGCTCGAGTTCGCCCGGCGCCTGCGCCGCGACGAGATGACGCGCGCGATCCCGATCATCATGCTGACCGCGCGCGGCGAGGAGAACGACCGCGTCGGCGGCCTCGATGCCGGCGTCGACGACTACGTCGTGAAGCCGTTCTCGACGCGCGAGCTGATCGCGCGGATCCGCGCCGTGATGCGGCGCGCGCAGGGCCAGGCCGAGGAAGGCACGGTCGAGGCGGGCAAGCTCAAGATCGACGGCGCGGCGCATCGCGTCTATGCCGCCGGCGAGCCGGTGCCGATCGGGCCGACGGAGTACCGGCTGCTGCATTTCTTCATGACGCACCAGGACCGCGTCTATTCGCGCGCGCAGCTGCTCGACCAGGTCTGGGGCGGCAACGTCTACGTCGAGGACCGCACCGTCGACGTTCACATCCGGCGCCTGCGCAAGACGCTCGAGCCGCACGCGCTCGATGCGATGGTGCAGACCGTGCGTGGCGCCGGCTATCGTTTCTCGACGACACCGGACAGCTAAGGCCGCGCCTGCCGGCGCGCGTCGGCTCCGCTAGGCTTGCACGATGCGTTTCGAATTCCTCCGCAGCCATGCGTGGCAGGTGTCGCTCGGCCGCTTCGCCGTGCTGGTCGCCGCCGCAGCGGTGCTCGGCTGGCTGCTCGACGCGCCGCTCGCGACGCTCGCGACCGCATTGTTCGTCTACTCGATCTGGTCGCTCGTCAGCCTCTACCGCATGCAGCGGTGGCTGCGCTCGCGCCGCCGCGCGCCGCCGCCCGAGGACTGGGGTGTGTGGTCGGACGTCTCGGACTACATGTACCGCAAGCTCCAGCACGAGCGTTCGCGCAAGCGCCGCCTCGTCGCGCTGCTGCGCGCGTTCCGCGAGGCCGCCGCTGCGCTGCCCGACGGCGTCGTCGTTCTCTCTCAGGCGCGCGGCGTGGTCTGGTTCAACGAATCGGCGGCGCGGCTGCTCGGGCTGGTCGCGCCGCGCGATCGCGGCGCGCTCGTCGACGCGTTCCTGCCCCGGGCCGCGACCGAATGGATCCGCGGCGCGCCGGCCGAGCCGCTCGCCGACGTCGCGGCGCGCCTCGACGCCGACCAGCGGCTCTCGTTCCGCCTGATCCCGTACGCGAACCAGCAGTCGCTGCTCGTCGTGCGCGACATCACGCACCTCGCGCGGCTCGAGCAGGTCCGGCGCGATTTCGTCGCGAACGTCAGCCACGAGCTGCGCACGCCGCTGACGGTGCTGCACGGTTACCTCGACATGCTCGAGCCGTCCGACGCGCCGCAATGGGCGCCGATGCTCGCGGACCTGCGCAGCCAGTCGCGCCGCATGGCGCAGCTCGTCGAGGACCTCCTGACGCTGTCGCGGCTCGAGGGTCCCAACGAGCTGCCCGACGAGCGCGTGCCGATGGGTCCGCTGCTCGCGGCACTGCAGCGCGAGGCCGAGGCGCTGAGCCAGGGCCGGCACGTCATCGTCGCGAGCGCGGCGAGCGAGGACGACCTGCGCGGCTCGGCGCAATACCTGCACAGCGCGTTCTCGAACCTCGTCAGCAACGCGGTGCGCTATACGCCGCCGGGCGGCCGCGTCGAGCTGCGCTGGGCAGCGCAGGGCGACGGCGCCGAATTCTCCGTGCGCGACACGGGACAGGGAATTCCGGCCGAGCACCTGCCGCGGATCACCGAACGGTTCTATCGCGTCTCGACCAGCCGCTCGCGCTCGAGCGGCGGTACCGGGCTCGGCCTGTCGATCGTCAAGCACGTGCTCGGGCTCCACGGTGCGCGGCTCGAGATCGAGAGCAGCCCCGGCCACGGCAGCCGTTTCGCCTGCGTGTTCGATGCGCGGCGCCTGCTCTCGCCGGCCGGCGCCGAATACGAGACCGGCCGGCCATGAACGACGCGACTCGCGCACCGACCCGCAGCCGCGGTAAAACCGCTGCCATGACGACGAAGCCCCGCGACGCGCAGCTGTACATCAACCGCGAGCTCTCGCAGCTCGAGTTCCAGTTCCGCGTGCTCGCGCAGGCGAAGGATCCCGAGGTGCCGCTGCTCGAGCGGCTGCGATACCTGTGCATCTCGTGCACGAACCTCGACGAGTTCTTCGAGATCAGGGTCGCGGCGCTGCGCCACTTCCAGCAGTTCGGCGGTAGCCAGACCGTCGTGGGGCCCGACGGCCTGTCGCCGTCGGAAACGCTCGCGCGCATCCGGATCCGTTCGCTCGAGTTGATCGACGAGCAGTACACGCTGTGGAACAAGGGCCTGCGGCCCGCGTTGCGCAAGGCCGGCGTCAGCCTCGTCACGCGCGACGAGTGGAACGCGAAGCAGCGCCGCTGGCTGCGCGAGTATTTCCAGACCGAGGTGCTGCCGGTGCTCTCGCCGCTCGGCCTCGATCCGGCGCATCCGTTCCCGCGCATCCTCAACAAGAGCCTCAACGTCGTCGTGCAGCTCAAGGGCAAGGACGCGTTCGGGCGCGAGGGCCACATGGCGATCGTGCGTGCACCGCGCTCGCTGCCGCGCATCATCCGCCTGCCGCCGGAGCTCGACGGGGACGCGGGCACCGAGGAGTTCGTGTTCCTCTCCGCGATCCTGCACGAGTTCGTCGAGGAGCTCTTTCCCGGCATGCAGGTCAAGGGCTCGTACCAGTTCCGCGTCACGCGCAACTCCGAGCTGATCGTCGACGAGGAGGAGGTCGAGAATCTCGCGCACGCGCTGAAGGACGAGCTCGAGGATCGCGGCTTCGCGCGCGCGGTGCGGCTCGAGGTCGCGGAGACGTGCCCGAAGTCGGTCGTGAAGGACCTCGTCGCGAACTTCGAGCTGCACGACGACGACGTCTACCGCTGCAACGGTCCGGTCAACCTCAACCGCGTCATCGCGGTGTACGACATGGTCGATCGGCCGGACCTCAAGTTCCCGGCGTTCACGCCGCGCGTGCAGACGCCGGTCGCGAACAATCCGTCGATCTTCGACGCGGCGCGCAGCGGCGACATCCTGCTGCACCATCCGTTCGAGTCGTTCGCGCCGGTACTCGAGCTGCTGCGCCAGGCGAGCCAGGACCCGAACGTGCTCGCGATCAAGCAGACGCTGTACCGCACCGGCAAGGACTCGACGATCGTCCAGTGCCTCATCGACGCGGCGCGCAACGGCAAGGACGTCACCGTCGTCGTCGAATTGCGCGCGCGCTTCGACGAAGAGGAGAACATCCATCTCGCGAACCGGCTGCAGGAGGCCGGCGTCCAGGTCGTGTACGGCGTGGTCGGCTACAAGACCCACGCGAAGATGATGCTGATCGTGCGGCGCGAGGGCGGTGGCAAGCTGCGCCGCTACGTGCACCTCGGCACCGGCAACTACCACGCCGGCACCGCGCGCGCGTACACCGACATCGGGCTCATCACCGCGAACACCGCGATCGGCGAGGACGTGCACCGTTCGTTCCAGCAGCTCTCGGGGCTCGGCCCCGTCATCAAGCTCAAGCACCTGCTGCAGAGCCCCTTCACGCTGCACAAGGGGCTGCTCGAGCGGATCGAGCGCGAGACGAAGGCCGCGAAGGCCGGCAAGGCCGCGCGCATCGTCGCGAAGATCAACCACCTCAACGAGCCGATCGTGATCGAGCACCTCTACGATGCATCGCGCGCCGGCGTGAGGGTCGAGCTGATCGTGCGCGGCACCTGCGCGCTGCGGCCCGGCGTCAAGGGTGTTTCCGACAACATCACGGTGCGTTCCGTCGTCGGGCGCTTCCTCGAGCACAGCCGCATCTACTGGTTCGAGAACGCCGGCACGCCGGAGCTCTACTGCTCGTCGGCCGACTGGCTCGAACGCAACCTGCTGCGCCGCGTC
>DATLNY010000376.1:0-7423 GCA_035536495.1 Candidatus Saccharimonadia bacterium
AAGTCGGCGAAGAGGCGGTCGAAACGGTGCTCGCGGCGGTCGGACGCGACGACGACGGCTTGCTCGACGAGGCCGCCGACCTCGCGTTCCACCTGCTCGTGCTGCTGCGCGCGCGTGGCCTCGGCCTCGCAGATCTTGCAGGCCGGCTCGAACGTCGCCAGCGGCGTTGACGGCACGGCGCGCGGCCGGTTCGTCGCTTTCGGACGTGCTCGGTCCTATGCTTTCAGTGCGCCCATCGCGGCGCACCGCGCAGGGGGGTCGCACGCCTGGTGAACGCGCTGGTCTCGAGGGCACCGCCGATGGTCGCGATGAGCGAGCGCCAGCTCGCCGTCGTCGTCCAGATCGCGCGCATCGCGACCGAGGACCTCGAGCTGCGCCCGATGCTCGAGCGCGTCGTCGGCGCGGTGCGCGACGCGTTCGGCTGGGAATTCGTCGCATATGCCTCGCTCGACAAGGAAGGCGGGCGCTTCGTCTGCGATGCGGTCTCGAGCGAGCTGCCGAGCGAGATCCACGTCGGCTACGTGCGTCCGCTCGGCTACGGCGTCGTCGGCCGGGTCCTGCAGACCGGCGAGCCGCTCCTGATCGACGACGTGGCGACCTGCCAGAGCTACGTCGCGACGATCGTCGGCACGCGCTCGGAGCTCTGCGTGCCGGTCCGGCACCGCGGCGAGCTGCTCGGGATCATCAATGCCGAGAGCCTGCGCGTCGGCGCGTTCTCGGGCTACCTCGAAGTGCTGCAGACGGTCGCGGACCAGGTCGCCGGCGCCATCGCGGGCGGGCGGCTGCACCAGGAGCTGACGCGTCGCGCCGACTTGCTCGAGCTCATGAGCCGGATCTCCCGCACCGCGCTGCAGTCCGACCAGCTCGACGAGGTGCTGCAGAGCATCTGCGCATTCGTGCGCGAGCGCTTCGACCTCGACTTCTGCTCGATCCTGCTCTCCGGCAGCGCCGACGCGCTCGTCGCCGCGACGAGCGCGCGCGATCCGGCCGCCGAGATGGAGCACGGCGTCGTGTGGAGCACGACGCGCGGCATCGTCGGGCGCGCGTTCCGCAGCGGCGAGATCCAGTTCGTCGCCGACGTCACGCGGGATCCCGACTACGTCATGGTCAACACCGCGGTCGCGGCCGAGCTCGCGATCCCGGTCCGCCACCATGATCGGATGCTCGGCGTCATGAACATCGAGGCGGCGTCGGTCGACGCACTGTCGCCCGGGAATCGACAGATGCTGATCGCGCTCGCCGACCAGGTCGCCGGCGCGATCCACCTCGCGACCGTCAACCGCAAGCTCGGCGAAACCCTGACGCTCGCCGCCGACAACTCCGCGCAGCTCGCGCATGCGAACGAGCGGCTGCGCATCGCGAACGAGAAGCTCGAGCGGCTCTCGACGGTCGACGGCCTGACCGGCATCGCGAACCGTCGCCAGTTCGATTCGGCGCTGCGGCAGGAGTGGCGCCGCGCGCGTCGGCGCGCGCACCCGATCGCGCTGCTGCTCGTCGACATCGATCATTTCAAGGGCTACAACGACGGCTACGGCCACATCGCCGGCGATGATTGCCTGCGCCGGGTCGCCGCGACCCTCGAGCGCACCCTGACTCGGGCGGGCGACATCGTCGCACGCTACGGCGGCGAGGAATTCGCGGTGCTGTTGCCCGAGACCGAGCTCGACGAAGCCGCGCGCACGGCGGCCCTCCTGCACGAGGCGGTCCGCGCCTTGCGGCTGCCGCACCGCCACGCGGTCGGTCGCGACGTCGTCTCCGTCTGCGTCGGATGCGCGAGCGTGCAACCGAATCCGGGCATCGGGCCGAACGACCTCGTCGACCGCGCTGACAAGGCGCTCTACGTCGCGAAGCTCGCCGGCCGCGACTGCATCCGGACTTACGTCGCGACCTGATTCGCGGTTTCAGCGCTCGCGTGCCTCGACCGCCGGCAGCTCCGCATCGCTAGGCGGATCGAACGGCACTGGCGGGCCGGGCTCGAACGTCGCGAGCCAGCGCTCGATGTGGGCTTCGATCTCGGCGCCAGCGCTGATCTGCGGGCGCGAGCGCTTGAGCTTCCCGTCGCGCTCCTGCCTTGCGATGCGATCGCGCGCATGCGCGAATGCGCGCAGCGGCGAATCGGTCCGGTTGAGGCCCTCGATGAAGAACGCGCGGCCGAACCACGTGAAATCGGACTCGACACCACAGCCGAACGAGGCGCGGTCCGACCGCGCCGCGGTGATCGCGAGCGTGCGGGGACCCGCGAGCGCCGGGATGAAGCCGCCCGAATAGCATGCCGAGACGACGACGATGCGCCACTCGATGCCGGCATCGTCGAGCGCTTCGGCGATGTCGCCGGGCGTGACCTGTGCGAGCGGGAGCGGCTCGAGCGCGACGTAGAGCTCGTGGTCGGCGCTGCCGTGCGAGGTCAGGAACAGCAGCACGATGTCCTCGGCCGGATCGATGCGCCCGGTGACGCCGCGCAGCACGCGCCGCAGGTTTGCGCGCGTTGCGAGCGGCCGCGCATCGACCGTCGCCGGCGCGTTCGCGAGCGTGATGATGCGACCGGCCGCGTCGAAGCGCGACGCAAACAGTTTCTCGATGTACTCGACCTCGTTGCGGAACACGCGCTCGCCGCCGTCGCCCCCGAACGCGACGACGTAGAGATCGACCTGGCCGGGACGATGCGGCGCGAGCGCATCGAGTGCTGCGTCGACGAGCCGCTCCTGGCCGCCCATGACGACTTCGGGATCGAACGAAGGCTCCTCGACGGCCTGCTCGGGCAGCGGTGCGCGCGGCGCGGCCGAGTGGAAAAGCGGAAGCGGCCCGATCAGCATCAACGGCACGATGAACGCGGCGGCGAGGGCGACCGCCGCGAGCGTGCGCTGCACGACGCCGCGATCGGGCTCGAGGTAGTCGACGATCCGCCGCAGTGCGATCACGCTCAGTACGAACCAGAGGTTGCGCTCGGCTTCGTGGCGCGCCGTGTCGGACAGCGGCGTCGCGGGCAATACCCAGCGCTCGATCGGCCACATCAGCACTTCGATCCAGAACTGCGAAGCGAGCAGCAGCGCCGCGAGCGCGAAGGCGAGGGCGGGGCGGCGCCACGCCAGCGCGGCGAGCTGGCCGAGCAGCAGCGCGAGCAGGCCCGCGAACGCGAAACCGTGCACGGCATACGGCATCACGCCGCGCGGATCGGTCGTCGTCAGCCACGAATCGAGCGCGAGCGCGAGCGCGAACGCGAGCACCGCAAACCAGTACGACGACGGACCGATCCACCGTGCGGGCCGCCGCGGCACGATCGCGAAGACGGGCTTCGCGCCGTCGAGCAGTGTGCGCAGGAACTCCATCGGCCCAGTTTCCCACGCGGCCCGCGGCTCGCGGCGTTAGACCTCGACCTCGTCGAAGCCGCTCGAGGCGGGATGACGCGAGGCCGCGGATGGCGCGCCATCGCCTTCGCGGCGCAGCAGGCGCGTCGCCATTCCTGCTTCGGCGGCCGCGTCGAGCTCGGCTTCGATATCGGAGAAGAACACGATCGCGCCGGGCGCCGAGCCGATCTCGCCGGCAATGCGCCGGTACGACGCCGCTTCGCGCTTGCCGCCGATCGTCGTGTCGAAATAGCCGGAGAACAGCGGGGTGAGGTCGCCGCAGGTCGTGTGCGCGAAGTAGAGCCGTTGCGCGGCGACGGAGCCCGACGAGTACACGTAGAGCTGCCGGCCTTCCGCGTGGAATCGCTGCAAGGCCTCGTAGGCGTCTGGATAGACGTGCGCGACGAACGCGCCGCTTTCGTATCCCTGCTGCCAGACCATGCCCTGCAGCGCCTTCAGCGGCGTCGCCTTGCGGTCCTCGTCGATCCATTGCACGAGCACCTCGCTGACCGCGTCGAGGTCGTCGGCGTCGATGCCCGCCTCGCGCGCGGTCGCGGCGATCTGCGCAGCGACCTGCGGCTCGCGCGCACGCTCGCGCACGAACGCCGCGATGCGCTCGCGCGCGTACGGGAACAGCACGTCCTTGACGAAGGTGATCGAGGAGGTCGTGCCTTCGATGTCGGTCAGGATGACGGGGTGGCGCATTGGCGGTCCGTTGAAATGGATCCCGGCTTTCGCCGGGATGACCTCGCGCAAGCGCGAGGTCAGTCCTCGAAGCGTGGGAAGCGCTGCGCGATCTCGTCACCGGTGAAGTTCGCGACCCAGCCTTCCTTGTTCGTGAACACGCGGATCGCGACGAAGAACGGGTTCGGGCCCATGTCGAACCAGTGGCGCGTGTTGCCCGGCACGCCGATGAGGTCGCCCTGTTCGCAGAGCACCTCGAAGACCTTGTCGTCGATGTGCAGGGTGAAGAGGCCGGCGCCGGCGACGAAGAACCGCACTTCGTCCTCGGTATGCGTGTGCTCGTTGAGGAACTTGCTGCGCAGCTCGTCCTTCTGCGGGTGCTCGCGCGAGAGGCTGATGACGTCGACCGCCTGGTATCCGCCCTCGCGGCGCAGGCGCTCGATGTCGTCGTGGTATGCGGCGATGACGGCTTCGGGCGGGTCGCCCGGCGCGATCGGCTTCGCGGCCTCCCATTGTTCGAAGCGGACGCCGACCTGGCCGAGCTCGCGCGCGATCTCGCGGTAGTCCGACGTCACGACGAGCGACCGGGCGGGCTCGCCCTCGGGGAAAACGCGCAAGCGGCTCATCGTGGATCCTCCGGTCTGGCGTGCAGGCGCCTGAGCTCGAGCTCGGCCTGCAGCAGGAATTCGAACGCGTCGAGGTGGCGCCGCGTTTCGGGCATGTCGCTACCCCATGTGTAGATGCCGTGGCCGTCGATCAAGTAGCCGTGCATCGTGCGCCCCGAATCGAACCACGCGTCGATCTCGCGTGCGAGCGCGGGCATGTCCTGCGTATTGGCGAACACCGGCAGGTCGAGCACGTCCTCATGGGTCGAGCGGCCCGCGAAGGCCTTGATCAGCTCGAAGCCCTCGAATCGGATCATGCCGGCGCGCGCGAAGTAGCGCGATGCAACGGTCTGCGCGAGCGAGTGGGTGTGCAGCACCGCGCCGACCTCGGGGAAGCGCGCGTAGAGCTGCGTGTGCAGCAGGGTCTCGGCGGAGGGCTTCGCGTCGCTGCCGACCGCGCGGCCGGCGAAGTCGACGACCATGACGTCGGCCTCCGACAGCCTGCCCTTGTCGCGGCCGGAGATCGTGATCGCCGCGGTGTCGGGCGTGAGCCGCATCGAGAAATTGCTGCTCGTCGCGGGCGTCCATCCGAGCGCGGCGATCTCGCGTCCGGTCGTTGCAATCGTGCGTGCGCATTCGAGGAAGCGCGCGTCCTGCGATGCCTGTGCGGTGATGATCGGATCCTCGCCGGAATGGCCGGAGGCGCGATGATATCGCGGCAGCACGCACGCTCGTTGCGACGCGATAACATCACTCGGCCACAGGAGATCCGCCATGACCGATTCCCGCCGTCCCGACGGCCGCCGCCGGTTCCTCAAGCTCGCGCTCGCGGGTGCCGCCGCGCCGTTCGCAGCGTCGCTCGCGCAGCCCGCGCAGGCGGCCGAGCTGCCGCACCTCGAGGAATCCGATCCGGTCGCGACCGCGCTCGGCTATCGCCACGATACGCGCCAGGTCGATGCGGCGAAGTATCCGACGCACAAACCCGAGCAGATCTGCGCGAACTGCAACTTCGCGCAGGCGCCGCAGGCGGACGGCTGGGTGCCGTGCTCGCTGTTCCCGGGCAAGGCGGTCGCGCCGAAAGGCTGGTGCCTGTCCTGGACGGCAAAGGCGTGACGCGCGCCGCCGGCGCGGCGATCGCGCGGCAACGCGACGGCGTGCGGGTCTTGCGTGAGTCTCGGCCGCTGAGATCGCGCGATCGCTAGAATCAGGCCGCGATTGCGTTCCCGGAGCTTCGTTCGTGCCACCTTTCGACTTCGCCACACTCGCCGCCGGCCTGCTCGCCGGCGTGCTCCTCACCGCGCTGTTCGCCTGGGCGCTGCAGCGCGGCCGCGACGCGCGCAAGCTCGCGGAAGGCCGCCGGCAGCGCGATGCCGAGCTCGCCGAGGCGACCACCGAGCGCCGTTCGCTCGAGCAGCGGCTGCTCGAGGCCGCGTCGCGTAACGAAGACTCCACGGCGCGCGAGCGCGTGCTGCAGGCGCAACTTTCGCAGGCGGTCGCCGAGCGCGCGCGTGTCGACGAGCGGATGCGCCAGCTCGAGGAGGCCGCGGCCGAGCGCGGCGCGCTGCGCGGCGATCGCGATCGCCTCACCGCCGAGCTCGCCACGATGCGCGAGCAGGCCGCGGAGCTCGGCGCTCGGCTCGAGGCAGCCGGCATGCTCGCGCGCGAACGCCTCGCGCTCGTCGAAGGCGCGCGCGTCCAGCTGAAGGAAACGTTCCAGGTCCTCGCCGGCGAGATCCTCGAGGACAAGACGCGCCGTTTCACCGAACAGAACCAGCAGCAGCTCGGCTCGCTCCTCGATCCGCTGCGCGAGCAGCTCAAGGATTTCCGCGAGACGGTCAGCAAGACCTACGCGAGCGAGCAGCACGAGCGTGGCGCGCTCGCGCACGAGATCCGCTCGCTGCGCGAGCTCAACGTCCGCATCAGCGAGGACGCGACGAGCCTGACGCGCGCGCTGCGCGGCGACCAGCGCACGCAGGGCGCGTGGGGCGAGCTCGTGCTCGAGAAGCTGCTCGAGGCCTCGGGCCTCGAGGCCGGGCGCGAGTACGAGCTGCAGGCGAGCTTCAGCGACGGCGACGGCGGCCGGCCGCGCCCCGACGTGATCGTGCGACTGCCCGAGCAGAAGGACGTCGTCATCGACGCGAAGGTGTCGCTCGTCGCGTACGAGCGATATTGCAACGCGACCGACGAGGTCGCGCGCGCGACGGCGCTCGCGGAGCATTGCGCCTCGGTGCGCCGGCACGTCGACGGGTTGTCCGGAAAGAACTATGCGGGCCTCGAGGGCCTGCGCACGCTCGATTTCGTGCTGATGTTCGTGCCGATCGAAGGCGCGTTCAGCGATGCGGTGCGCGCGGATCCCGACATGTACGCGTGGGCGATCGCGCGCAACGTGACGATCGTGACGCCGAGCACGCTGCTCGCGACGTTGCGGACGATCGCCTATCTCTGGCGAATCGAGCGCCAGAACGTCAACGCGCAGGAGATCGCAAAGCGCGCGGCGCAACTCCACGACAATTTCGCGCTGCTCGCGACCGAGCTCGAAGCCGTCGGCGCCGCGCTCGAGAAGGCGACCGCCGTGCACGCGACGGCGCTCAAGCGCCTGACCCAGGGCGGCAAGGGCAGCGTGATCCTGCAGGTCAAGAGCCTCGCCGAAATGGGCGCGCCGGCGCAGAAGAAGCTTCCGCGCGGATTGTTGTCGGCGGCGGATTCGACGCTCGCGCTCGGCGAGTCGGACGACGACGCGGACGTGCACTGAGCGAGCGCTTTCGCACGGGGCTCGGGGTCGACGACCTC
>DATLNY010000377.1:0-2083 GCA_035536495.1 Candidatus Saccharimonadia bacterium
TGGCGGGTGACGGGTTCCACGTACTGGTGCATGCGAACCGGCAGCTCGCGTCGGCGCAGCAACTCGCGGGCGAGATCGTCGCGAGCGGCGCCAGCGCCGAGGCCTGCGCGTTCGACATCACCGATGCGAGCGCCACCGGCGCTGCCCTCGCCACGCTGCTGGAGGCTGGGCCGGTGCAGGTGGTGGTGAACAACGCCGGCATCCATGACGATGCGGTATTCCCTGGCATGCAGGCGGCGCAGTGGCACCGCGTCATCGACGTGTCGCTGCACGGGTTCTTCCACGTCACGCAACCGCTGCTGCTCGCGATGGCGCGCGCGAGGTTCGGGCGCATCGTCAGCATTTCGTCGGTCGCCGCGGTGCTCGGCAACCGCGGCCAGGCCAACTACGCCGCCGCGAAGGGCGCGCTGCACGGCGCCTCGCGCTCGCTCGCACGCGAGATGGCCTCGCGCGGCATCACCGTCAACGTCGTCGCGCCGGGTCTGATCGAAGGCCCGATGAGCGACGGCGCGATGACGCCCGAGCAGGTCAAACAGTTGATCCCCGTCGGTCGAGCAGGTCGCGCCGACGAAGTCGCCGCAGTCGTGCGCTTCCTCTGCTCGCCCGAAGCGAGCTACGTCACGGGCCAGGTCATCGGCGTCAACGGCGGAATGGGCTGACTTCGGCAAGGCAAGCGACTCGCCGTTCTGCGGCGGTGGTCGCTGGGACCCGAACGGGTTGCCTCGGTCCGAAACACGCCGTGAATCCATCCATGGAGGCTCTTCACAGACATCCCTGTCTGTGAAGGTTTCGGACCGAGGCAACCCGTCCGGGTCCGGCCCTCGCTTCGTCAGAGCGCCTGATCGGCGCGCCGCGAATCCGGCGCGGTCACGCCGCGTCGGCGAATAGGAGGCTCGACTCGGGCGCGCGCGTATCGCCGAGCAACGCGCGCACGGCAGCTGCGTCGAGGGCAGGGTGCTCGCGACACGCGTGCTCGACGATTTCCAGGGCGAGCGCGTTGAGCTGCGCGACCGTCTCGCGCATGCGCTCGCGGAACTGCGAGTCGTCGAGCGTGTCCTTCAGCCCGCGGTTGAGCTCCGCGAACCAGCCGAGCCGCGCCTGGTCGAGCATGACCGCGCGGTTGCGCTTCGCGCTGAGCTTCGACCACTCGCGCATGAAGTCCTGCATCGCGGCGTTGAGCGCCTTCGTCGACTGCAGCGGCTCGCGCAGCCGCCCGAGCGCGACGAGATCGGTGAGCCGGTGCTGGAACCACAGCTGGCACAGCACGCCCCAGTAGTACGTGTAGTCCCACAGCACCTTGACCGGCATGACCTCCGGATCGCCGAACATCTCGTACTGGTCGGTGTAGAGCGTCAGCGTGGATTCGTAGAACGAGAAGTAGAGCTGCTCGTAGAAGCGCGCGTACGGCTCGAACGCCTCGCCGGCGCGATCCTTCGCGACCAGCTCGCAGATGTACGTGTTCGCGATCCCGATGAAGTCCGAGCCCGGCGAATAGAATGGGTCGAGGAACACCCCGGACTCGCCGGTCAGTGCCCATCGCTGCGGCGAGAACACCTGGCTGCAGCCGTACGAGAAGTTGCGCAGGAAGCGGAAGTCCTGCAACAGATGGCGCTTGCCCTCGAGCTCGCGGTGCAGCCGCGGCTGGTGCTCGGCGAACCAGGCCATCGCGCGCTCGAACGTGTTCATCGTCTCGAGCGGGTGCGTCTTCGCATCGCAGACGATCCCGACCGAATGCGATCCCGATGACAGCGGGATCAACCACGCCCAGTAGCCCGCACCGCAGAGGTGGCTCGTCGAAAGCCAGCGGTTCGGCACCTCGCAGCGTGCATGGAACGCCGGGTCGTCGGACCATTCGTCGACATCGATCTTCGCGGCGATGCGGAACCAGACCGCGTTCGCGTCGTGCGCGTTGTCGCGCGCAAGCCCGAGCTGGCGCTTGAGCAGGCCCGCGCGGCCCGATGCATCGACGAGCCAGCGCGCGCGGGCGCGATGCCGCTTCCCGTCGCGCTCGAACTCGACGTCGTGGGGCGCGGCCCCGTCGCCGAGCGCGCTCGAACGCACGCCCGCGCCGTCGAGGAAGCGG
>DATLNY010000378.1:0-5767 GCA_035536495.1 Candidatus Saccharimonadia bacterium
GGCGTCGCGGCCCGACAGCGCCGGCACGCGGAACATGCCGAACCACTTGAGCGGGAAGTTCGATGCGGAGTTGTACAGCCAGCCCGACAGCGGCATCGCGACGAGCACCGCGTAGAGGCCGAAATGCACGAGGCCTGCGAGGCGGCGCTCCCAGGGCCGCATCGTCGCCGGCAGGTCCGGGCGCGGCTGCGACCAGCGCCACGCGATGCGCAGCACGACGAGCGCGAGCACGGTGAGCCCCACCGACTTGTGCAGCGCATAGATCCGGATCTTGTCGGGCGAGTTCGGCATCTCGTGCATGAGCCAGCCGACCGTCGCAAGCCCGATGACGGCGAGCGCGATCGCCCAGTGCAGGAGCTTGTGCACGGCGCCCCAGCTCGTGTCCGAATTCCTCAACTGCATCGCAATCTCCCGTGGCGTGCCGGAGCGCTCAATCGCGGATTGCCTCGACCTCGAGCCGGATCTCGATCTCGTCGCCGACCGCCGGCAGCATGCGCGTGATGCCGTAATCCGAGCGGCGGATCGTGCCGGTCGCCGAGAATCCCGCGACGTACGCGAGCGAGAAGGTGTGCCGCCCGATGCGATTGACGCGCAGCTCGAGCTCGACGGGCCGCGTGACGCCGCGAATCGTGAGCGCGCCGAACAGCCGGCCGCGCTTTGCATCGATGCGCTCCGCGCGCTCGCATTCGAACCGCATCGTCGGATGGCGGCTCGCGTCGAGGAACGCGTCCGAAAGCACCTTTTTCTCCCAGACTGCGTCGCCGAGCCACAGCGAATCGACGGCGATCGTCGCCTCGCAGCGCGCGGTCGACCAGTCGTCGGGGTCGAACGCGAGCACGCCGTCGACGCGCGTGAAGCGGCCGACGGGCCGCGAGAATCCGAGGTGGTCCGCGACGAACATCACCTGCGTGTGGACGGGATCGTAGCGATAGCGCGTCGGCTCGGGCGCGGCCGCAGCCGCGAGCGCGACCACGAGGGACCCGAGCGCGGCGGCGAACGCGAGCCTCATCGCCTGATCGCTTCCTTCACGACGTCGGCGAGCATGCGCAGGCGGTCGGGCTGGTCGGTACTGAGCAATTCGCGGAACTGCGCCTCGGCTTCTGGCCCGAGCGTCTTGCGCTCCGCGAGGCTCTGTGCGGCGGCGCGCCCGAGCGCATCGAAGATCAGCCCGTACGCGACGGCGTGGACGAGGCCCCCGCCGACGGTCCCGAACCCCGGAAACGCCTTCAGCACGTTGCCCGCGATCGCGAGCGTCACCGAGGCGGTCGTCCGGACGGTGCCGGCGGCGCGCTCGAGGAACCCGTCGAGGTCGATCTCGCGGATCGACACGCCGTGGAGCGTCGCGAGCTCGCGCAGCAATGCAGCAGCGAGGACGCCCTGGATGACGATGTCGGTGCCGGGCGCGACCGCCGCGAGCGCGCCGACGATCGCGCGCCGCGTGTAGCGCTTGACGATTGCCGCAGCATCCTCGGCGCGCAACCGCGCTTCGTCGCGCTCGAGCCGCTGCGCGAGCGTTTCGAGCACCGCGCGCTGTCGCGCGGGCTCGAGCGCGGATGCACCGGGCGCCGTCAGCTCGGCAAGCGCGAAGTCGAGCGCTGCGAGCTCGGGCGGGCGCGTGCGCAGCGCGCGCGATTCGCGGCCGTCGGGGCCGACGCGGACGATTTCCTCCTCGCCACCGGCGACGACCTGCACGACCGCTGCGCGCGTGCCGTAACGCTCGCGCAGCTTGCCCAGCAGCAGCGCACGCTCGGCGTCGCCGTAGCGGTCCGACTTGTTGAGCGCGAGCAGCGCGGGCTTGCCGATCGCGAGCATCGCCTCGAACGCTTCGTGCTGGGCGCGGGTGAGGTCGGCGTCGGCGACGTACACGAGCGCGTGGGCGCGCAACGCCTCGGCGCGGGCGAGCGCGGCGCGCCCGGTATCGCCCGCTTCGTTGAGGCCCGGCAGGTCCGCGAGCACGACGCTGCGACCGTCGGGGAGCACGCCACGCGCGTGGGCGACCGTGCGCGTCGTGCCGCCGCGGACGTCGGACGTCCATTCGCGGCCGTGCGCTGCATCGGTGTCCCCGGAAGACATGCGCTGCGGATCCGTACCGCCCGTGGCGGGCTCCGTGCCGGGCGCGGTCGCTGCGGGCGATCGCTCGGCCAATGCGCGGATCAGCGCGGTCTTGCCGGCGCTGATCTCGCCGAACAGCGCGACGTGAACCTCGCCGCTCTCGTGACGCCGGTCGAGCTGGTCGAGCTCGCGGCGCGCGTCGTCCGCGTCGATCCGCGGCGCGAGGCGTTCGAGCCGCGCATCGACGTCCTCGCGCGTGACCTCGCCACGCGGCGTGGTCGCGGCGGCGCGCTTCGGCGCGCGCAACAGCCGGTAGACGGCCCACGCACTCGCCGAGGCAAGCGTCGCGAACAGCGCGGAGACCGCGATGACGAGCCACGCCGGCGAATCGGCGAGCCGCTCGCCGATCGAGAGCGCGGTGTCGGTCGCGATCAGCAGCGCGACGAGCGTTCCCGCCGTCGCGAATGCGATTGCCGCGACGAGCGCGATGCGCAAGGGCAGGGACAGGCGTTTGCGCTGCTCGTTCATCGGCTATGCTCGATTCTACTGAGCCGCGCGCACCGCGCGGCGGGGAATGTCGGTGCTCCGGACCTCGCTCGCCATCGGGCTCGTGCTCGGGCTCGCCGTCGTTCCGTGCGCGGCCGTGCTGCCGCCGACGCCGATGTTCGAGACGCTCGGCGTCGAGGCAGGTCTGCCGTCGAGCGATGTCTACGACATCGCCGAGGATCGTGACGGGTTCCTCTGGCTCGCGACCGGCGACGGCCTCGCCCGCTACGACGGCATCGGCTTCACGACGTGGCGTCATTCGCCCGACGATCCCGCGTCGCTGCCGGCGAACAACGTGCAGGCCGTGCACGTCGATCGCGAGAACCGCGTCTGGGCCGGCACCGAGGGCGGCGGGCTTGCGATGCTCGGCCCGGAACGCACGCGCTTCCGCCGCTGGCGCGGCAATGCCGGCACCGACGCGGGTTTCAGTGGCGACGACGTATGGAGCATCGCGCAGACGCGCGACGGGGCGATCTGGGCCGGCACCTACGCCGCAGGGCTCAACCGCCTCGACCCCGCGACCGGCGAGATCCGCGTGCTGCGCCATGTCGAGGGCGACGCCGCGACGCTCGCGGCCGACGACGTCACGGCACTGCTCGAGGACGCCGCGGGCCGCTTCCATGTCGCGACCAGCGCGGGGCTGACCGTTTACGACGCGGCGCCCGACTCGGTCGACACGCCGCCCGCGCGGCAATGGCTCGCGGGCCAGATGATCTTCTCGCTGCGCGAGACACGCGAGGACGGCGTGCTGATCGCGACGCGCGACGCATTGCACGCCGCGGCCGCGGGCGCCGCCGCGCCGCAGCTGCGGCCACTGCCGTATCCCGCCGCGGTGACCGGCGCGCACCGCGACCGCGCGGGACGGCTGTGGCTCGCGACCCGAAGCGGGATCATCCTCGAAACAGCGGGCGCGTCGTTCGCACTGCGCCACGGCGATCCGCGTCGATACACGCTGCCGTCGCCGGTCGTCCACGACGTGCTCGAGGACCGCGAAGGCGGGTTGTGGTTCGCCACGCGCGAGGGCGGAATCTTCCACCTTAAGCCGCAATGGCCGAATTTTTCCCACCTCCGCGCGCCGCTCGCGCTCGACCGGCCGATGCTCGACCAGGCCACGCGCGCCGTCGCGGTGTGTCCGGACGGCGACGTCGTCGCGGACGGCGCCGGCGCGGAGCTGCTGCGGCACGACCCCGCGAGCGGCGCTGCCGTGCGCATCGCGCTGCCGGTGCTCGCAGCGCCGATCACGCGCGTGTTCGCGCTCGCGTGCGACGCGCACGGTTACTGGGTCGGTCATCGCCTCGGCGTGCTGCGTTTCGATCCGGCCGGCGGCGCGCGCGAGGAGTGGCGCGTCGGCGACGCATCCGGCCTCGGCGAGGGGGTCGTCGCGCAACTGCTGCCGGCGGCCGGCGTGACCTGGGTGTCGATGCACGGCAGCGGGGTGTTCGCGCTGCGCGCGGGCGAGCCGGGCGCCGTGCGCGCGGCGGGTTCGGCCGGGCTCGAAGTCGAGCAGCTCGCAGCGCGCGCCGGCTCGCTGTTTGCGATCGGCGATGCGGGTCTCGTCCGGCTCGGCGACGAGGGTGCGATCGCGGCGTCGCCGGGCATTCCGGGGACCACGCACGACGCGCTCGGATTCGCGCCGGACGGCACGCTGTGGCTGCACGAGCCCGGCGCGCTGACGCAATGGCGCCTCGACGGCGACATCGCGGTTCGGTTGCGTTCGATCGGACCGGACGATGGCCTGCCGGCCGCGCAGGCGAGCGCGATCGTCGCGCGCGACGACGCGGTCTACGTCGCGGGACGCCGAGGGCTGTGGCGATACGACCGGGGCAGCGGCGAGCTGCGGCGCTACCACCGCGCCGATGGCCTGTACGCGAACGAGTTCGCCGACGCCGCCGCCGCGGTCGCGCGCGACGGCACCGTGTTCCTCGCCGGCGAGCTCGGCGTCGTCGGCTTCGACCCGGCGCGGCTCGAATCGAATCGCGTCGCGCCGCGCCTCGTGCTCGCGGGCGCGAGCGTCGAGCGTGGCGGTTCGCAGGTCGAGCTCGGGCGCGACGCGTTTTCGCTGTCGCACGACGACCGCGACCTGCGCATTGCGGTCCGCGCGTTGTCGCTCGGCGAGCCGTCCGCGAACCGCTACCGGTTTCGGCTCGACGGCTTCGAGCCCGGCTGGTTCGACGCGGGCAGCCGCGGAGAGCGCGTGTTCGCGCAACTGCCGCCCGGGCAGTACGAGCTGCACATCGCTGCTTCGAATCCGTCCGGGATCGAATCGACGCTCGCCGCGCCGATCGCGATCCTCGTCGCGCCGCCGCCGTGGCGCACGGCGTGGGCGTACACGGGCTACGGCGTCGCAGCCGCGTTGCTCGCACTGCTCGCGTTCGGCGCGTTCCGACGGCGGCTCGAACGGCGTCACGCCTACACGCTAGCCGTCGAGCGCCGCGCCGCGGCCGAGCAGCGCAGCCAGGCCAAGAGCGACTTCCTCGCCGACGTCGGGCACGAGATCCGCACGCCGATGACAGGCGTGCTCGGGATGACGGAGCTGCTGCTGCGCACGGAGCTCGACGCGCGGCAGCGCGGCTACGCGCGCACCGTGCACCGCTCGGGAGAGCACCTGCTGCGGCTCATCGACGACCTGCTCGACCTGTCGCGGATCGAGGCGGGGCAGCTCGCGCTCGAGCCGGTCGCGTGCGAGCTCGAGGCGCTGCTCGACGAGGTCGTCGCGCTCGAGGCGCCGCTCGCGCAGGACCGCGGCCTGCTGCTCGAGCGACGCATCGATCCGTTGCTCCCGGTCGCGGCGATGCTCGATGCCACGCGCCTGCGCCAGGTCCTGCTCAACCTCGTGAGCAATGCGATCAAGTTCACCGAGCATGGCAGCGTGACGATCGCGTTCGCTCGCGACGGCGACCGGCTTGCGATCGACGTGACAGACACGGGGCCAGGCCTGTCCGAAGTCGCGGTGCAGAAACTTTTCGCGCGGTTCGGGCAGGGCGCGCGGCTGCCGGGCGGCAGCGGGCTCGGGCTCGCGATCTCGAAACGCCTCGTCGAGCTCATGCACGGCCGCATCGACGTCGACAGCCGCCCGGGATCGGGAACGACGATCCGCGTGCAGCTGCCGCTGTCGCCGTGCGAGCCGCCCGTCCGTAGCGGGCCGTTGCCGCGAAGGTCCGCCGCCGTG
>DATLNY010000379.1:0-12499 GCA_035536495.1 Candidatus Saccharimonadia bacterium
ACCGGCCTGCGGATCGGCACGCTCGAGTTCGCGCGCGGCGGGCCGCCACCGCTGTGGCCGCGCCTCGATCTCGAGCGACTCGCGCAGTCGCTCGACGAGCCGATCGAGCCTGCGATCGTGCGGCTCGACGACGCCGCCGCGCATGGATTCGATCGTGCGTGGCAACCGCTCGCGAACACCTTGCCGCCCGAACGGCACCGCGGCTACGCACTGCAGTGGTTCGCGCTCGCGGCGACGGTACTCGTCGTCGCGGGCGTGGTCGCCTTCCGGAGGAAACGATGACGTTGCGCAATCGCTCGCGCCTCAAGCTCGTGCTCGTGGTGCTCGTGTTCGCCACGCCGATCGTCGCGGCGTTCGCGTTGCGGGCGCTGGGCTGGCGGCCCGTTGCCGAGCGCAACTACGGCACGCTCGTCGAGCCGGCCGTCGACTACCGCGGCCACGTCGCGACCGCCGCCGACGGCGTGCCGATCGCATGGAACAGCGCTTCCGGCACCTTTCACGTCGTGGTGCCGTTGCCGCCCGATTGCGGCGCACCGTGCCTCGAGCTCGTCGACAGCCTCGAGCGGCTGTGGCGCGGGCTCGCCAAGCGCGCGCCGCGCGTGCGGATGCTCGTCGTCGCCGCACCGGACCCGCTGCTCGATGCTGCGATCGCGCGCGCGCCGCACGTCACGCGCGTGACGCTCGCGCCGGATCCGTTGCCGCACCCCGCGCCGATCGCGATCGAAGCCGAGCGCCGCGCCGCGCTCCCGGCGTACGTCATCGATCCGAACGGCTATCTCGTCATGCGCTACGACGCGGGCTTCGACCCCGCCGGCCTGCGCCGTGACCTCATGAAGTTCGTGCGGTGAGCGAGCGCGCGCTGCGGCAATTCGCGCGGCTCGCGGCGCTCGCGGCGGCATTCGCCTTCTGCGTCGCGGTATTCGGCGCGTTCGTGCGGCTCTCGAATGCGGGCCTGTCGTGCCCCGACTGGCCCACCTGCTACGGCCGCATCACCTGGCCGGGGCAGGCGCACGAGATCGCGCAGGCGAATGCGGAATTCCCCGAGCGCGCGTTCGATCCGCGACGCGCATGGCGCGAGCAGACGCATCGCTTTCTCGCCGGTGCGCTGATCGTCGTGACGTTCGCGCTCGCGATCATCGGATGGCGCCGCCGGCGCGAGCCGGGCCAGCCGTGGCGCGTGCCGATCGCCGCGGCGATCCTGATCGTGTTCCAGGCCCTGCTCGGCATGTGGACGGTGACGTGGAAGCTGAAGCCCGTCGTCGTGATGGCGCACCTCCTCGGCGGCTTTGCGACGTTCGCGCTGCTGGTCTGGATTGCGGTTCGCGCGGCCAAAGCGAGGTCAGAGCCCCTTTTGGCGGGGACTCATCCAGATGGCGGTGGCGGAAAAGGGGATCTGACCCCACCGCGCGCGATGCTCGTCGTGGCAATCGTGATGATCGCGCTGCAGGTCGCGCTCGGCGGCTGGACTTCGGCGAACTACGCCGCGCTCGCGTGCGGCGCCGAGTATCCGCAATGCCTCGGGCAGTGGTGGCCCGCGGCCGATTTCCGCGAAGGCTTCGTGCTCTGGCGTGGCATCGGCGTCGATTACGAGGGCGGCGTTCTCGATGCGCCGGCGCGCACCGCGATCCACCTCGCGCACCGCTGGTTCGCACTGCTCGTCGCAGGGCATCTGCTCGCGCTCGGCCTGATCGCGTGGCGACGTGGTGCCGAGCGTGCGTTCGGTGCGGCGCTCGTCGTCGGCGTCGCCGCGCAGGTCGCGCTCGGCATCGCGAACGTCGTGCTCGGGCTGCCGCTGCCGGTCGCGTCCGCGCACCACGCCGTCGCCGCGCTGCTGCTCGCGATCGTCGTCGCGATGCTCGCGCGCACGGGGAGCCAAGGCGCGCTTCGTCTTGCGGCGCATTAGAGGGGACAATGGGGCGATGCCCGCATTCTCGTCGTACTGGGGTCTGACCAAGCCCCGCGTCGTCGCGCTGATCGTGTTCACCGCGGTCGTCGGGATGTTCCTCGCCGTCGAAGGGCTGCCACCCGCGCGTGAATCGATCGCGGGATCGATCGGGATCTGGCTAGCGGCCGCGTCGGCCGCCGCGCTCAACCACCTGCTCGACCGCCGCGCCGACGCGGTGATGATGCGCACCGCGCACCGCCCGCTGCCGATGGGCGAGCTCGACACGCGCCAGGTACTCGTGTTCGCGCTTCTGCTCGGCGCGCTCTCGATGGCGACCCTCGTCGCATTCGTCAACGTGCTGACCGCGGTGCTGACGTTCTGCTCGCTGATCGGCTACGCGGTCGTCTACACCGTGTGGCTCAAGCGCGCGACGCCGCAGAACATCGTGATCGGCGGCGCCGCCGGCGCCGCGCCGCCGGTGCTCGGCTGGGCCGCGGTGACCGGCGAGGTGCACGCGCACGCGCTGCTGTTGTTCCTGATCATCTTCATCTGGACGCCGCCGCATTTCTGGGCGCTCGCGATCTTCCGGCGCGACGATTACGCGCGCGCGGCGGTGCCGATGCTGCCGGTCACGCACGGGGTCGAGTACACGCGCGTGCACGTGCTCTATTACACGGTGCTGCTCGTGCTCGTGACGCTGCTGCCGTACCTGACCGGGATGACGGGGCTGCTCTATCTCGGCGGCGCGCTCGTGCTCGACGCGGGTTTCCTCTATTACGCGATCCGGCTGATGAGTCCGCCGTCCGAGCGCTTCGCGATGGACGTGTTCAACTACTCGATCGTCTACCTCATGGCGCTGTTCGCGTTCCTGCTCGCGGACCACTGGCTCGCGGCGCCAGCGCCATCGTCGGGAATCACGTTCGAGCGCGTTGCATCATCTGCAGACCGAACGGCAGGTACCGCCAGCTGGATCATCGGCGCTCGACCCCACCAGGCGCATACGCCCTTGGCAGCAATACGCCAGTCCCGTCAGCGCGCTGACATCGGCAATTTTGGGATGCGTCAGAACTGCTGAGTCCGATCTTTAGGCGGTGTTCACCGGGGCGGCGCAAGATCGTGGCATTCCCGCACTCCGGAGTATCCGCCATGAAGCCAATTCGATTGCTGCCCCTGGCGCTCGCGCTGCTCGCGCCGGCGGCGCAGGCCCAATACGGTTACGAGTACAACTACGACCGCGATTACGCCTACGACTATGCGCCGCGTTCGGGCGATCCGACGCTCGATGCGGTGCTGACGACGATCAACGACCTGTTCGGCGACGAACCCGACTACTACGTCGAACAGATCGTGTACGAGACGCGCGCGCCGCAGCGCTATGTGCGCGAATACATCGTCGATCGCGACTACGCGCCGGCCGACGTCTACATGATCGGCGAGCTCTCGCAGCTGTCGGGCAAGTCGTTCACCGACGTCGCGAACACGTTCGATGCGAATCGCGGCCGCGGTTGGGGTGTGATGGCGAAGGAGTTGGGGATCAAGCCCGGCTCGGCGCAATTCCACCAGCTGAAGAACGGCACGACGGTGTTCGTCGAGCGTGGCAAGGCCAAGCGCGCGAAAGGCGGAAAGGGACAGGTCGCGCAGCGCGAAACCGGTCGTGCGCCGGTCGCGGTCGCCCCCGGTCGCAGCATCGACCGGGGCCGCGGCCACGGCAACGACCCTGGCAAGGGTCGGGGCAAGGACAAGGGTAACGGCAAGGGCAAAGGCAAGAAGGACAAGAAATAGCCCCTCGACTCGCGCACGCCGCCGCGATCAGCGCACGCGGCGGCCGTGCTTGAACACGAGGTCGACGCGCTGCAACAGCATCGGATAGCGCAGCACGTCGCCGCGTACCGCGATGATGTCGGCGTACTTGCCTTCCGACACCGTGCCGTAGTCCTTCTCGACCTTCATCGCGACCGCGGGCCAGTACGTCGCGGCGCGGATCGCCTGCATCACCGGGACACCGAGCTCGCGCGTCCACACGTCGATCTCGTTCCATGTGCTCATGCTGTGGAACTTCGCCGGGATGCCTGAATCGGTGCCGATCAGCATGACCACGCCGGCGTCGCGCAGCTGCGCGAACTTGCGCGCCAGCGTCGGCTTGCGCAACGGCGTGAGCTGGAAGTACGGCAGGCGCTCCGGATGCGCGAGCGACGCCGCGATGTCGGCGATCGTGTCGGGTTCGAGCCCCGCATGCCATGACGCGTCGTCGAGGCGCTCGGGATTCTCGATCAGCGCGGCGTTGTTCCACAGGCCCTCGATCGTCGGCGTCCAGAACAGCGGGCCGAGCGCCATCTTCGCGGTGCGCTCCGACAACGCGGCGATGACGTCGTCGGGATACGCCGGCGCGCTCGACAGGCCCGTGTGCTCGAAGCAGTCGACCCCGAGCTTCAGCCCCAGCCTGATCTCGTCGGGCCGATGCGCGTGTGCAACGACCGGCTTGCCGCACGCGTGCGCGGCGTCGACGACGGCCTTGGCTTCCTCGAAGCTCATCTGGTCCTGGTCGATGAGCTTGATGACGTCGACGCCCGCGTCGCACAGGCGTCGGACCTTCGCGCGCGCGTCGCCCGCGCCGTCGACTCCCCACCGGAACGCTTCGGTTCCGGGGTAGGGCTTCTTCTGGATGAACGGGCCCGAGACATAAAGCGTCGGGCCTTCGATCGCGCCGCGATTGACCGCATCGCGCACCGCGATCGAATCCTCGAGCGGCCCACCGAGGTCGCGCGCGCTGGTCACGCCCGCGTGCAGCAGCTGCAGCGCCGACGCCGGCATGATTTCACCGCGCAGCCGGTCCGGGTAGGCCTGGTCCCAGTGCGCGTAGTCGGCGTGTCCGTTGATCATGAGGTGGACGTGCATGTCCCACAGCCCGGGCAACACGGTCATCCCCTCGGTCGACACGACCTCGGCATCGGCCGGGACGTCGAGCTCGCCGATGCGTCCGACCCGCGTGATCCGCGCGCCATCGAGGAGCACCACGCTGTCGGCGATCGGCGCGCCGCCGTAGCCGTCCACGAGCGTGCCACCCACGAGCGCAACGGAACGCGCCATGGCCGTCACCGGCGCGACGCCCGCGAGCAATGCGACGAGGGTCAGCGCGAGACGCGTCATGCCACGACCTCCAGAACCCGGGCGGCCGAGCGTACCAATGCGCTCGGTCGGGGCGCGAGCGCGTTCGTCCCGCTTCCCGAGCAACGCGGGGGGTCGTACGATGTCGCGACGGTCAACGGTGCAGCGCCAGCTGCCGCCGTATCCCCCGGGGGGGAATGTCGATGGCACAGGTCCGGGACGCGACCGCCACGGAAGGCGCCCCGCCCGCGTCGCTGCGGGACGCGATGCGGGCGATGCCGTACTCGTCGATCGCAGCGGCGGTCGCCGTCGTCTGGGTGGCGCTGCAGCTGCTGCTCCCGGCCGATGCGGCGTCGCGCGACTACCTGCTGCTCTGGGGGCGCATGCCGCTGCTCGTGCTCGCCTGCTACGCAGGCTGGCGAGCCGCGAATGCGAACCGCGCGCGGCGGCGCACGAAGCTCGCCTGGTCGCTGATCGCCGCGGCGATCGCCGTGCTGATCCCGGCCGACATCTATTGCGGCTGGCTGCTGCTGGTCCTGCGGGCCGACGTCGAGATGTCCGCGGCGGACGTGCTCTATCTCTCGTACTTCCCGCTGATGCTCGCGGGCCTGCTGGTGCTGCCGCGCGGCTTCGCCAATCGCATCGAGATCCAGAAGTTCGCGCTCGATGCCGCGATCATCACGCTCGCTGGCGGGCTCATCGTCTGGGAGTACAGCGTCCGCCCGGCGGTCGCCGCGGCCCAGGCCGACTTCTCCGGCCAGATGCTGCTGGACCTCTCGTATCCGCTCGGAGACCTCTCGACGCTGCTCGCGATCGCGACCGTCCTGCTGCGCGTGCCGACCGACCGCGCGCGCGCGCCACTGCTGTTCCTCGCCGGCGCACTCGTCACTAGCCTCGTCGGCGACACGATCTGGATGCTCGGCGGCCTGCCGGGATGGCGCGATCTTCGCAACAGCGCGTACGCGCTCTGGATGTTCCAGCCGGCGTTCGTCATCGTCGCTGCAGAGCTCGAGCTCCGCCGCCCGCGCCACGACGAGGCGGCACGCCGCTGGCGGCCTGCGTTCGCGTGGCTGCCGCTGCTCGCGCTCGCGCTGTGCTACGCGATGCTCGGCGACGTCGCGGCGCGCGATCCGGCCCGACTCGCGGAACTGTTCGGCGGCGCCGCGCTCCTGACCGGGCTCGTCGTACTGCGCCAGCTCGTCGCGCAGCGCGAGCACGCGGCGCTGGTCGAGGCGAACGTGCGGAACGAGAGCGAGGCGCGCTTCGCCGCCCTCGTCGAGCGTGCGAGCGACGCGATCCTCATCGTCGACGGCGCGCTCGACATCGCGTATGCGAGCCCGGCGGCGCGCCAGCTCACCGGCGGCGCGACGCGGGGATCGCTCGCCGCGCATCTCGTCGTCGAGGACGCCGAGGCGCTCGCCTCGTTCGCGATCGCGTGCACGCGCGCGCCGATCGAGAGGCTCACGCTCGCGCTGCGCTTCCGTCCCGAAGCGCCGATCGAAACCGAGGTCAGCGTCACGAACCTGCTGGCCGACCCGCAGGTGCGCGGGCTCGTCCTCAACGTCCGCGACGTCAGCGAGCGGCGCGCGCTCGAAATGGCGTTGCGCGAGCATCGCCTGCACGACCTGCTCACCGGAATCGCGAACCGCGAATTGCTGCTCGAGCGCATGGCCGCTGCGATCGTGCGGGCCGACGCGAGCGGCTCGACCTGCGCGCTCGTCGTGTTCGACCTCGACCGGTTCAAGCTCGTCAACGACGGGCTCGGGCATCGCGTCGGAGACCAGGTGCTTTCGCAGGTCGCGTCGCGCCTCGCCGCGGCGAGCACGCGCTCCGACACGGTCGCGCGGATCGGCGGCGACGAGTTCGCGGTGCTGCTCGGCGATGCGACGCACGCCGAGAACGTGCGCGAGCGCGTCGAGCGGCTGCGCGCCGCGATCGCCGAGCCGCTGCGGATCGACCAGCACGCGATGCGCATGACCGCGAGCGCGGGGCTCGCGTTCTCGGCGTCGGGGATCGCGGCCGAGACGCTGCTGCGCAACGCCGACATCGCGCTCCAGCACGCGCGGACCGAGGGCGGCGATGCGGTCGAGCTGTTCCGCGGCGAGCGTCATGGCCGCATCCTCGAGCGGCTCGCGCTCGAGGCCGAAGTGCCGGGGCTGCTCGCGAAGGACGCGTTCGGCGTCGCGTTCGAGGTCTGCGTCGACGTCGCGAGCGAACGGCCGCGCGCGCTGTTCGTGCGGCCGTCCTGGCGCGAGGCGAACGAGACCCCGCTCGAAGCCGTGCTCGCGGCGGTGCGCGAGGCACCCGCCGCGGTCGAGTTGTCGCGACGGATCCGCCAGCTTGCCGAACGCGACCTCGCTTCGCTCGGACGCTTCGTGCCGGACGCCGAGGAGCTCTCGGTGCTGCTGCCGGTCGACGCTGCCGAGCTGCGCCACGAAACGTTCGCGGCGCAGCTGCGCGAGTTCTCGGCGCGTTCCGCCGTGCCGATGCGCAAGCTCGTGCTCGTGCTCGACGAGACCGCGCTCGCGAGCCTCTCGGGCCGCGCGCTCGACGGCGTCACCCGCGCGCGCCAGGACGGCGCGCGGCTCGCGCTCGGCGGGTTCGGTGCCGCGCATGCCGCGTTCGAGCTGGTCGGCGCGTATCGTTTCGACATGCTCGTGCTCGCCGACACGATCAGCGCCAGCGATGCGGGGGAACGCCCCGCGACGCTGCTGCGGGCGGCGATTTCGACGGGCCGGTCGCTCGGCCTCGAGCTGCTCGCGCCGGGCGTGCGGACGACGGCGCAGCTCGCGCTGCTGCGCGAGCTCGGTTGCGACTACGCAAGCGGCATCGCGATCGCGCCGCCGCTCGCCTACGAGCGGCTGCTGCCCTGGCTCGGCGCGCGGCTCGCGCAACGCGAAGCGGTCTAGCGCGGCAGCCGCGCCGCGCGGGTCTGCAACGCGAGCGCGAAACGAACGGCTAGAACGCGAGCGCGAACACGAAGATCCCGAGCATCGCGAACGACAGCGCGATCTTCGCGAGCGTCCCGAGCACGAAGCCGATCGCGGCCCCGGCCCCGGCCTTGCTCGCCTGCCTGAGGCCGCTGCCCGCGAGCATTTCGCCCGCGACGGCGCCGGCCATCGGACCGACGATCAGCCCGACGATCCCGAAGAACAGCCCGACGACCGCGCCGAGCCCGGCGCCGACGAGCGCCCAGCGGCTCGCGCCGAATCCCCGCGCGCCGAGCAGCGTCGCGAGGAAGTCGGCCGCCATCGCGAGCGCGGTCAGCACGCCGAGCAGCACGACGGTCCAGGCCGAAATCCGCTCGAAGCCGCCGGCCCATGCAGCGAGCAGCATGCCCGCGAACACGAGCGGCACGCCCGGCAGCGCGGGCAGGATCGTGCCGGCGAGCCCGACGACGATGACGATCCCCGCGACGACGTACCAGGCTTCGATCGGCATTGCGCGTGCTCCGGCGGCGGTCCGCGATTGCAGCACCCGTTCTATGCTGGTGCAATTGCGGGGGACGAGGACCGATATGACGCACGCCGGGGGCTGCCACTGCGGCCGCGTTCGATTCGAGGTCGACGCGCCCGCGCGAATCGTGGCGCTCGACTGCAACTGCTCGCTCTGCGCGATGGCGGGCTACCTGCACCTCATCGTGCCTGCCGCGCGCTTCCGCCTGCTGCGCGGCGAGGACGTGTTGACGACGTACACGTTCAACACGGGCGTCGCGCGGCATCGCTTCTGCAGCGTCTGCGGGATCAAGAGCTTCTACGTGCCGCGATCGAACCCCGACGGGATCGACGTCAACGTCCGCTGCCTCGACCCCGCGACGATCGAATCGATCGCCGTCGCGCCGTTCGACGGCCGCAACTGGGAATCGGCGGGCGCAACGCTCGCGCACCTCTCGCATCGCTGAGTCGTCGCACGCCGCAGGAGCCGGTCGCCGTGACCGGCGCCATTCGGTCCTGCCCCATGGGGCGCTGGCGAGCGACCGCATGCGGGCATAATCGCGGGATGCCCCGACGCAAATCCCGATCCGCCTCGTTCGCTCCATTGCTCATCGTCGCCGTGCTCGCGATCGCGGCCTGGCTTGCGTGGCGTTATCGCGCCGCGCTGCTGCCGGCGTCCGCGCCGTCGCCGAGCGCCACGGCGCCCGCGGCGGCGGCGCTCGACGTCTGCGCGATGTCGCCGGCCGAGCGCATCGCTGCGGCGCTCGGCGTGCCGTCGGTCGAGGCGCGGCACGTCGGCGCGGCGTCCGACGTTCCCGCGGCCGGCGCGTGCACGTTCGACTTCGCGCGCGGCGTCCGGCCCGGCTCGGTCGTCGCACTCGCATTCACGCGCGCCTCGCTCGCTCGCGGCGGCAGCGCGATCCACTCGCACGACTACTACACGAGTGTCGTGACCGGCCTCGAGTACGAGATCAAGGCCGTGCCGAACACCCTTGCCGGTATCGGCGACGAGGCCGCCGCCGCGGGTTTCGACGGCGGAGCGGGCCCCGGGCAGCTCGTCGCACGCCGCGGCGACCTCGTGCTGCAGCTCGTCGTGCGCGGCGCCGACGCCGAGGCCGCGCAGCGCCTCGCGCGCACGCTGCTCGCCGGGCGATGACGCACGAGTCGGTCGAGCCGCTCAAGCGCGACGCGTTCGGCTCGATCGCGCGCGTCAGCGACGGCACGCGCGAGCTCATCCGGCGCGACACGCGCGCGGCGCATCCGGCCGTGCGGTTCGTCGCGCGGGCGGTCGCTGCGCGCGAGGCGCGCGCGCTGCGCCGGCTCGAGCCGCTGCCGGGCGTGCCGCGGCTGCTGCACCACGACCGCGATGTGCTCGAACGGTCGTACATCGCCGGGCGCCCGATGCAGGAGGCGCGACCGCGCGGTGACGTCGCGTACTTCCGTGGCGCGCGCCGCCTGCTGCTCGCGAGGCACGCGCGCGGCATCGCGCACAACGATCTCGCGAAGGAGCCGAACTGGCTCGTCACCGCCGCAGGCGAGCCGGCGCTGATCGACTTCCAGCTCGCGGTCGTCAGCGAGCGGCACGGACCGCTGTTCCGGCTGCTCGCGTGGGAGGACCTGCGGCACCTGCTCAAGCACAAGCGCACGTACTGCCCCGACGCGCTGACGCCGGTCGAGCGCCGCGTGCTCGCGCGGCGATCCTGGATCGCGCGCGCGTGGGCCGCGAGCGGCAAGCACGTCTACAACTTCGTCACGCGGCGCATCTTCCGCTGGCGGGACAACGAGGGCCGCGGCGGCTAGTGCAGCGTCGGTCGGCGGAGCCCCGGGACACTCGCGGACGCATCCGATGCGCTACGCTTCGCGCCGGGTCGCACGGGTAGCGGAGCACGCCATGCTCGTGGAAATCGGTTGGTTCGTCGTCGGCCTCGTCCTCATCGCGCTCGGCGCCGATTCGCTCGTGCGCGGGCTCGCCGGCTTCGCGTTGCGCGGCGGTGCGGGCGCGTTCGCAGTCGGGCTCGTCGCGGTCGGCTTCGGCGCGTCGCTGCCGGAGCTCTCGGTCAGCGTTTCGGCGCTTGCGCAGGGCGCACCGCAGCTCGCGCTCGGCAACGTCGTCGGCAGCAACATCGCGAACGTCGGGCTCGTGCTCGCGGGCGCGGCGCTCGCCGCGCCGCTCGCGGTGTCGATGGCGTGGCTGCGCGTCTCGCTGCCCGCGCTGATCGTCGCGCCGCTGCTGCTGATCGGGCTAGGCTGGGACGGAACCTACGGCCGCATCGACGGCATCGTGCTGCTCGTCGCGTTCGCCGCACTGTTCGTCCACGCGTTGCGCGCCTCGCGCGCGGAGCCCGCGCCGGTCCAGGCCGAGCTCGCGGCGGCCGCGGCGACGCAGACCGATCCGCTGCGCAACCTGCTGCGGCTCGCGCTCGGGCTCGTCGCGCTCTGGTACGGCGCCGACTTCGTCGTCGATGCGGCGCGCGGGATCGCGGTCCGCGCCGGATGGTCGGAGCTCGTCGCGGGCCTCACGTTCGTCGCGGTCGGCAACGCGCTGCCCGAGCTCGTCGCGGCGATCGTCGCGGCGCGGCGCGGCTACGGCAACCTCGTCGTCGCCGCAGTCGTCGGCACGAGCCTCGTCAACTCGCTGCTCGTCGTCGGCGGCGGTGCGGCCTGGGCGGAGCTGCCGGTCGCGCGCTCGCTGCTGCACGTCGAGCTCCCGGCGATGTTCGCATTCGCGCTCGTGCTCTATCCGATGGTGCGCGGCGACTCGGTCGTGTCGCGTCGCGAGGCCGCGCTGCTGTTCGCCGCATTCATCGCGTTGATCGTCTGGCAGGTCTGGCGCGCGACCGTCCTGGTGACGTAACGATCGGCCTCGTGCTCGTCAGGCGCGGCCGGATTCATCCGGCCGCGTCGGTCGCGCGCGGTTCTTGTCGACGATCGCGACGAGGATGAGGCCGTACGCGATGACGCGCACGAGGTAGTATGCGGGCGCCTCCTCGCGCAGCGCGCCGGTCGCGCCGAGCGCGAAGCGGTCGACGGCCTCGAGCAGGAACGCGAGCGCGAACAGCAGGAAGAAGCGGTCGCGCGTGCGTAGCCAGAATTTCAGGAAGAACAGGCCGATCGCGAACGATGCGAGTGCGATGCCGCCGAGCAGGATTTCATTCAATCAGGCGTCCTCATTCGTCCGAGAAGATCAGGCCGCAGAGCATCACGACGAGCGCGCCGAGCGAGACCCAGAGCCTCGGCCTGATGAGGTCGGCCTCCGTGAAGACGATCTCGTCGAGCACCAGCATGACGTTGGTCAGCGCGAGCCCCGCGAAGCAGATGCCGCTCCAGAGCAGCAGCGGCGTCCGCGTCGCGAGCCAGCTCCGGAGCAGCAGCACCGAGCAGAGGATCGACGTGATCGCGCACAACGCGTAGATGATTTCGGACATGGTCAGCCTTTGCGCCACTTGAACGCGTCGGCGAAGCGCTGCGCTGCGCGGTCGCCCTTGGAGTGGATCAGTCGCGAGATCGACACGAGGTTGCGCGCATACGCGTCCTCGATCCTGCCACACAGCGCCGCGAGGACGGGCGTGCGCGGCGCATAGCGCCACGCGGGCTTGCCGGCCTCGATGTCGACGTCGAGGACGCCGGTTTCGACGAGTCGCGAGAGCAGCGGTTCGATTTCCGACGGCGGCATGTAGAGGCGCGCGGCGACTCGGTCGGAATCCCAGCGCTCGCCCGGTGACGCACGAAGCAGCAGCAGCGCCTCGAGCTGCGGGACCGAGGCGAGGTTCGTCAGCACGAAACGCCTCACATCGTCGGGAATGTCCAAACGACCTTCGAAATGCAAGCCCGAGCGCCCACTCAGCCGAAGACGATGTAACACACGAGCGCAACGACCGCGACCCCAATCGCGTCGAGCACGGCGCCTTCGCGCAGCATGCGGCGGTTGCCGACCAGGCCCGTGCCGTATGCGATGAGGTTCGGTGCCGTCGCGACCGGCAGCATGAATCCGCAGCTCGCGGCGAGCACCGCCGGCACCATGAACAGCGCAGGGTCGACGCCGACCGCGACGCCGGTCGCGGCCATGATCGGCATC
>DATLNY010000380.1:0-2724 GCA_035536495.1 Candidatus Saccharimonadia bacterium
GCGTCTGGGCGCGCGCGGCGGCACGCGACCACGACATCGTCGTGCGCGCGTTCCCGTGCGGCGTCGGCATCGACGAGGACCCCGCGTCCGGCGCCGCGAACGGGCTGATCGCTGCGTACGTCGCCGCGCGCGAGCCCGACGGCCCGCTCGCACGCGGCTACACGGTGAGCCAGGGTCGCGAGATCGGCCACGACGCGCGGATCGTCGTGCGCTACGACGACGGCGCGGCCTGGGTCGGCGGGCGTGCAACGACGGTGATCGAAGGGACGGTCGGGTGGCCACCGGAGTGATGCTTCGCCGTTAAGCGCGGGGTCCGGCGCCGGGGTGTCGAATACCGGCCAGCCCCGACCCGGACCCGCCGATGGCTGCAACGCCGCGACACTTCTCGATGCTGCGCGACTTCCACGTCGCGGACTGGTTCACGCTCGCGAACGCGCTCTGCGGCGCCGGCGCGGTGCTCGCCGCGATGGCATCGCTCGCGCACGACGAAGGGCGCCACCTCGCGCTCGCGATGGCGCTCGTTCCGGTCGCGCTGCTTTTCGACGTGCTCGACGGCCGCGTCGCGCGCTGGCGCCACGAAGCCTCGCCGTTCGGGCGCGAGCTCGACTCGCTCGCGGACGTCATCTCGTTCGGCATGGCGCCCGCCGCGATCGGCTACGCGGTCGGGCTGGACGGCGCGCTCGACATCGCCGCGCTCGTCTACTTCGTCGCGTGCGGCGTGAGCCGGCTCGCCCGCTACAACGTCACCGCGGAATCGTTCGCCGCGGAATCGGGCAAGGTCACCTATTTCGAAGGTACGCCGATCCCGTCGAGCGTCCTGCTGGTCGGGCTGCTCGCCGTGGCGCTCGCTACCGGGAGGACCGGCGAGGCGATCTGGCTCGGCGGGTTCGACCTCGGCGGGCTGGCATGGCATCCGCTGTCGCTGCTGTTCGCGGTGTCGGGGTCGCTGATGATCAGCAAGACGCTGCGTATCCCCAAGCCGTGAATCGCGCACCGGCGCGGTTTCGGCCGCGCTGCGCGGTCTTTCGGGGGTGTTGCGCCAGCCGGCCTGTCGCTATCATCCGCGCGGACGCGGGTGGAATCTCATGACGGACATGGCGGAGGGGAACCGCGCGAGCGGCTCGACGTGGCACGGCAGCGTGGCGCCCTGCGACCATGCCGTGCACATCTACAAGACCGACGAGGCGTTCGTCGCAGCGCTCGAACGCTACGTCGCGGACGGCCTCACGGCAGGGGACGGCGTCGTCGTCGTCGCGACCGCGGCGCATCGCGAAACGCTCGAGCAACGCCTCGAAGCGCGCGGCGTCAACCTCGAGTCGGCGCGCCGCCGCGACCAGTACATCGCGGTCGATGCCGAGCACACGCTGTCGCAGTTCATGGTCGACGCATGGCCCGACGAGCGCCTGTTCGAGTCGGTCGTCTCGACGCTCGTGTCGCGCGCGCGCGGCCGCAAGAACCGCCGGGTGCGCGCGTTCGGCGAGATGGTCGTGCTGCTGTGGAACGGCGGCCACCACGGCGCGACGGTGCGGCTCGAGCACCTGTGGCGGCGCATCTGCCAGCTGCACTCGTTCGCGCTGCTGTGCGCGTATCCGAAGGACGGGTTCTCGGAGCATACCAACGCGTCGCTGCTGCAGATCTGCGCGACGCACACGCACGTCATCGAGGGCTGAGCGCCTCGGCTCGGCGCTCCACGCCGGATTCCGGCGCTTGACCTACAATCGGACGCATCCGACCCGGGACACCGACATGACCGAACAGATCATCCGCAGCACCGAACGCGCACAGCCGGTCAGCCGGATCGTGCGTCAGACCTACACGCTGCTCGGCATCGTCATGGCGGTCGCCGCGGCGGGCGCCGGCGCCGGGCTCGCCGTCGGGCTCGGCTGGAGCCTCGGAATGTGGCTGCTCTTCATGGTCGTGTTCATCGGCGGACCGTTCGCGATCGATCGCGCGAAGTCGGGCGACGCTGCGATCTACATGACGATCGCCTGGGCGGGTCTCGTCGGATTCCTGCTGAGCCCCATGGTCGGGCACTACCTCGCGCTGCAGGGCGGCCCCGGCATCGTGCTCAACGCGCTCGGCGCGACCGCCGTGCTGTTCTTCGCGCTGTCGGGCTATGCGCTCGTTTCGAAGAAGGATTTCAGCTTCATGGCCGGCTTCCTGTTCGTCGGCCTCATCGTCGTGCTGCTCGCGATCGTCGCGAACATCTTCTTCCAGGTCCCGGCGTTCTCGCTCGCGATCTCGGGCGCCGCCGTGCTGCTGATGTGCGGGATGATCCTCTACGACACGAGCCGCATGATCCACGACGGTGCCTCGAACTGCGTCACGATCACCGTGTCGCTGTTCGCGAACATCACGGTTCTGTTCTCGCACCTGCTGCGGATCTTCGCGTTCCTCGGCGGCGAGGACTGATCCCCGCCACGAGCTTTTCCGCACAGGGATGTGCGGCGAACTGCGGAGCAGTCGTGAGCGCGGGCAAAACCACGTTTTGCCCGCGCGTGTCGGTCGCGATGGCAGGATGCCCTCGTCGACCGACCAAAAAAAACGGGCGGCCCGCAGGCCGCCCGTTCGATACGCTGGAGCCACGATTACTTCGCGGCGTCCTTGAGCTTCTTGAGCGGACGCGCACGCACGCGCACGCTCGCCGGCTTCGCCTCGAACCAGCGCATCTCGCCGGTGAACGGATCCTTGCCCTGGCGGCGGGGCTTCGCAGCGACCGGCGTC
>DATLNY010000381.1:0-7020 GCA_035536495.1 Candidatus Saccharimonadia bacterium
ACCGCGCTCGCTGCGCCGCGACGCCTCCAGCCAATGCCGTCATTCCCGCGAAAGCGGGAATCCAGTGGTGACGGCGCGCGCGAAAATGGATTCCCGCTTTCGCGGGAATGACGGACCGAAGGGATCCCGAACGACGCATGGCGCTATTCCGCTACAAGGCAGTCGCAACGACCGGCGAGACGATCGAAGGCCAGATGGAGGCCGCGTCGCGCGAGGAAGTCATCGGCAAGCTCCAGGACGCCGGCAACATCCCGCTCGAGGCGAGCGAGGCGTCCGAAGGCGGCGGCGCGGGCTTCGGCACGATGTTCCGCCGCGCCGAGATGACGCCGGCCGACGTCACGCAGTTCACCCAGCAGCTCTCGACGCTACTCGGCGCGGGCCAGCCGCTCGACCGCGCGCTGCAGATCCTGATCGAGCTGCCCGACGAGGAGCGGGCGCGCAAGCTGATCGAGCGCGTGCGCGAAGTCGTGCGCGGCGGCGCGCCGCTGTCGCAGGCGCTCGAGCAGCAGCACGGCGTGTTCTCGCGCCTCTACGTCAACATGGTGCGCGCGGGCGAGGCCTCGGGCGCGCTGCAGGACACGCTCAAGCGACTGACCGAGTACCTCGACCGAGCGAGCGCGCTGCGCTCGTCGGTCGTCAACGCGCTGATCTACCCGATGATCATCATCGCCGCGGTAGTCATCGCGCTCGGCATCCTCATGATCTACGTCGTCCCGCAGTTCGTGCCGATCTTCCAGGACATGGGTGCCGACCTGCCGCTCATCACGCGGGTCGTTCTCGCGATCTCGAACTTCCTGCAGGGCTTCTGGTGGGTGCTGCTGGCGGGTGCCGTCGCGACGGGGTTCTGGTTCCGCGCGCAGTTCCAGGAACCTGACAAGCGCAAGCGTATCGAGGAGCGGCTGCTGCGCCTCAAGCTCGTCGGGGGCCTGCTGCTCAAGCTCGATACCGCGCGCCTCGCGCGCACGCTGGGAACTTTGCTCCACAACGGCGTTCCATTACTGACCGCGCTTTCCATCTCGCGCAACGTGCTCGGCAATTCCGTGCTTGCCGACTCGGTCGAGATCGCCGAAAAGGACGTCAAGACCGGGAACGGCCTCGGTTATGCGCTCGGTCAGACCAAGCGGTGGCCGCGGCTCGCGCTGCAGATGATCGCGGTCGGCGAGGAGTCGGGCGAGCTCGAGGCGATGCTGGAGCGCGTCGCCGACACGTTCGACGTCGAAGTCCGCAACAACGTCGACCGCCTGCTCGCCGCGCTGACGCCGGTCGTCACCATTTTCCTCGCCATCGTGATCGCGTTCATCATGATGGCGATATTGCTGCCGATCCTCTCGCTCAGCTCGACGATCGGCTGAGCGGACACGTACCCGGAGATGAAGACCATGAACCAGACCCACGCCATCCGCAGGATCTCGCCGCCGTCCCGCAGCGGCGGCTTCTCGCTGATCGAGATCCTCGTCGTCATCGCGCTGATCGGCATCGTCGCGACGCTCGTGATCCGCAACGTCGCAGGCGGCTTCGGCAGCGGCCAGCACAAGGCCGCGAAGTCGCAGCTCGCCTCGGTCGGGATGAGCGTCGAGCAGTACTACCTCGACAACGGCTCGTATCCGGAGCGGCTCGACGACCTCGTCACGAAGCCCGCCTCGGCATCGGGCTGGTCGGGTCCGTACGCGAAACCCAGCCAGCTGCAGGACCCGTGGGGCTCGCCGATCGATTACAAGGTCCCCGGCGAAAACGGCCGCGATTTCGACCTCGTCTCGCTCGGCAAGGACAAGAGCCCGGGCGGCGAGGGTAACGCGAAGGACATCGCGAGCTGGGAGTGATCGCCGGCAACGCGCCGGGGCACGTCGTGGCGACCCTGTCGAGTCGAACTGCAGGAGGTGCCTCGGCACCGACGGTGGCACGCGTCGATCAAGCGAAGCGATCGGGGCGGAAGCCCATCCCACCAAGCATCGGCCGAGTCCGGCAGCGCGCGTTCACGCTGATCGAGATCATCGCCGTCGTCGCGCTGCTCGCGCTTGCGGCGAGCACCGTCGTGTTCTTCGTCAGCAGGTCGCTCTCGACGCAGCAGATCCGCGGCGCCGGGCGCGACCTCGTCGCCGCGCTGCGCTACACGCGCGGCCAGGCGATCGTCAAGCGCGAGGAACAAGCGCTCGAGCTCGATGTCGAACGCCGCGTCTACCGTGCGCCGAACAAGCCCGAGACCGAGCTGCCGAAGGACATGACGATGAAGCTGCTCACCGCCGCCGAGGAACAGGTCGACGAGACCACCGGTCGCGTCCGGTTCTTTCCCGACGGCAGCTCGACCGGCGGGCGCGTCAGCCTGATCGCGGGCGAGCGCGAGTGGCAGGTCGAGATCGCGTGGCTCACGGGCGAAGTGAAGCTGCGCGAGGCGCCGCAGTGATCGTGTCGATCGACGCCTCTGCTACGGCGTCATCCCGGCGCAAGCCGGGACCCAGTGACTTTCACGGCGTGCCGCGACAGAGGCACTGGATCCCGGCTTGCGCCGGGATGACGCCCTTGGGTGGGCAATCCGCCGCACGCGGATTTACCCTCATCGAGCTCGTCGCCGCGTTCGCGATCTTCGCGATCGGCGTGACGATCCTGCTGTCGATCGGTGCGAACGCGCTCGGCATGGCGAAGCGCTCGTCCGAATACACGCGCGCGGCGCTGCACGCGCAGTCGAAGCTCGACGAGCTCGGCGTCGGCGAGGCGCTCGAGGAGGGCAGCGACGCGGGCGAATTCGACGACGGCTACCGCTGGGAGCTCGCGGTCACCGAGCAGGAGCCGCCGGCAGCCGACACCGGCGCGGTCGAGACGATCCCGATCGAGCTCTACAAGGTCGAGCTCGTCGTGCGCTGGGACGACGACCGGCGCGAGGCGAAGTTCTCGACGCTGCGCGCGTCGAACCCCTCGGTAGGTGGACTGTGACAGCCTCCGGTCGTCCGAAATCGCGCCTTGGGGCTCCAGAGCCCATGCGTCGATCGCGAAAGCCGCCGGGTTTCGCGGTAGACCGAAATGGCTTCACGCTGATCGAGGTGCTGCTCGCGCTGACGCTGCTCGCGCTGCTGATGGCGGGCGCGTTCGCGTCGATCCACGCCTCGACACGGGCGGTCGACAGCGGCGAAAAGCTGATCGACCGCACGAACAAGCTGCGCGTCGCGCAGGAGTTCCTGCGGCGCGAGCTGTCGCAGGCGCAGGCCCTCGTGATCGAGCAGGATCCGACCACCGGCGAGACCGTGCTGTTCGAGGGTGACGGCGAGACCTTGCGCTTCGTCGCGCCGATGCCGGGCTACCTCGGCCGCGGCGGCCCGTACGTCCAGCAACTGAGCTTCGAGCAGCAGGACGGCGACCTGCGCCTCTTGTTCCGCCATGCGATGCACAACGGCTACGACGCCGACGAGGAGCCGCTCGAGGATCCCGAGCTCGTCCCGGTCGTGCTGCTCGAGCACATCGCCCAGGCGCGCTTCGAGTACCGCGCGCTCGACGACACCGGCAAGCTCGACGACTGGAAGGACGAGTGGGACAAGCGCGGCCGCATGCCGCTGCTGGTGCGGATCTCGATCGAGTTCGAGAAGGAAGCGAACCAGGTCTGGCCCGAGATGGTCGTCCCGCTGATGATCGACTCGGCCACGTCGCCGCTGCGCGATCCGTTCATGGCGCCTTTCACCGGTGGCTGACATGACGGGCCAGCGCGGCATCGCGTTCGTGATCGTGCTGTGGGTGATGGCGCTGCTCGCGGTGCTGCTCGGCAGCTTCGTCGTGATCGCGCGCACCGAGAACCTGCAGACGCGACACTTGTTCGACACGACGCAGGCACGTTACGCGGCCGAGGCGGGCATCTCGCGCGCGTCGTACGAGCTGCGCCGCAGCGATCCGCTCGCGCGCTGGGTCCCCGACGGCCGCGTCTACGAGCTCGAGTTCGACGGCGCCAAGATCAAGGTCGAGATCACCGACGAGTCGGGCAAGATCGACATCAACGCGGCCGACGAGATCACGCTGCTCGCGCTGTTCCAGACGATCGGCGCGCTCGAGGCGGCCGACGCGCAGAAGCTCGTCGACGCCGTGATGGACTTCCGCGACCCCGACGACCTCGTCCGGCCCTACGGCGCCGAGGACGACGACTACGAAGCGGCCGGCCTCGCCTACGGCGCGCTCGACCAGAATTTCGCGATGCCCGAGGAGCTGCAGCAGGTCATCGGCATGAGCTACGAGCTGTTCGAGAAGCTCGAGCCGCACATCACGACCTTCGGCCTCACGAACCGGCCGAACCCCGCGTTCGCGTCCGCGACCGTGCTGCAGACGCTGCCCGGCATCACCCCGGACCTCGCGACCCAGATCGTGCAGCAGCGCTGGCTGACCCGCCCGGGCGATCCGGCCGCGCCGGGGCTGACGCTGCCGGACGGAACCCCGGTTTTGGCCGCGGGCGGAGGCGGCACCTATACTGTTCGATCGCGCGCCACGCTGCCGAACCGGGCGTGGACGATTCTCGAGGCAACGATAAGACTCGGCGGCGCCCCCGGGGCGCGGGCCTACAGCGTGTTGCGTTGGCGCGAAGGGAGCGCCGAGTAAGCGATGGCCGACAGCCCCGTCACCCGAACGCTCGCGCGGATCCGGCTCGCCTATGCGCGCAGCAGATTCAGGCGCTTCCTCACGTGGTGGGCGCGCGAGCTGTCGCCGCTCGTGCCCGCGCGCGTGCGCGACTGGCTGGTCGAGCGCCGCGACGAGCTGATCGTGCGCGTCGACGACGAGGCCGTCGTGCTGCGGCGCGCGAGCGAGGCGCCCGACGCGGCGCGCGTGGTTCCGCGCAACGAGCCCGAGGACGTGCAGCGCGCCGCGATCCTGCGCGAGCTCGATCGCGCCGAGGAGCGGCCTGAAGTCGTGTTCTGCATCGGCGCGCGGCACGTGCTGCGCCGTACCCTCAACCTGCCGCTCGCGGCCGAGGAGAACCTGCGCCAGGTGCTCGGCTTCGAGATGGACCGGCAAAGCCCGTTCCGCGCCGAGCAGGTCTATTTCGACCATCGCGTGCTCGGGCGCGACGCGGCGGCGAAGCAGCTTTCGGTCGAGCTCGCGCTGGTGCCGCGTGCGCACGCCGACGCGGCGCGCGCACCGCTCGCGGCGCTCGGTGTCCCGCTCGACGCGCTCGACGCCTGCGTCGACGACGCACGGCTCGGCTTCAACCTGCTGCCGCTCGAACAGCGTGCGACGCGCCCGAACGTGTGGCTGCGGATCAATTCGGTGCTCGCGATCGTCGTCGTCGCGCTGTTCGGCGTCGTGATGGTGCAGTCGCTGCGCAACCGCGAGGGCGCGCTCGACGCGCTGCGCACGCAGGCCGAGGGCCAGAGCCGCGACGCGCGCAGCGTCGCGCAGCTTCGTACCGCGCTCTCGGACGCGATCGAGGGCGCGAACTTCCTCGCCGAGCGGAAGCGCGCGCGCCCGCCGGTCATCGACGTGCTGCTCGACGTCACGCGCCGCCTGCCGAAGGACACGTGGCTGCAGCGTTTCCAGTTCAACCAGGGCCAGGTGCAGCTGCAGGGTCAGTCGAAGGAAGCCTCGTCGCTGATCGCGTTGCTGCAGCAGTCGCCGGTGCTCGAGTCGCCCGCGCTGCAGGGCGCGATCACGCCCGACCAGCGCACCGGCAAGGAACAGTTCCTGATCGCCGCGAACGCGAAGCTGCCGGGCCCTGCACCCGCGAAGACCCCGGAGAAGACCGATGCAAATACTGCCCAGCGCTGAGCGCGGACGGTTCCTTGCGATCGTGCTGCTGCTGATCGCGGTGCTCGTCGGCTACCTGTTCGGCGTGCACTGGTGGTTCACCGCGCGCCACCTCCAGATCGCCTCCGAGATGGGCGAGCTGCGCGAACGCGAGCTCCAGTTCCGGACGACCGCCGCAGCCCGGCCCGAGATCGAGAAGCAGCTCGCCGAGGTGCGCGCGTTCGAGGCCGGCAACCCCGCGTTCCTGCCGGAAGGGGATTTCGACGCCGCGGCCGCCGGCCTGACCCAGCGTCTCAAGCAGGTCGTGCAGAACCACGCGCGCGATGCGAACAGCTGCCAGATCATCATGAACCAGTACGCGCGCTCGACCGAGAAGGAGCTCTACGAGCGCGTCACGATCAAGGTCCGGCTGCGCTGCAACCTCGACGAGTTCGCGCCGGCCTTGCACGAGCTCGAGGCCGGCAGCCCGATCCTGTTCGTCGACGACCTGCAGATCTGGAAGCAGACCGGTTATCGCGTGCCGGGCACGAACCAGGTGACGAGCTACCTCGACATCCGCTTCGACCTGTACGGCTACCTGCGCAAGGCGCCGACGCCGGAGAACGCGGCGTGACGCGCGGCAAGCGCATCGCGATCGTGCTCGGCGTCGCCGCGGGCGTGCTCGCGCTGCTGGCGATCTCGCAGCAGGCGGGCGTCGGGCGCGGCTACCGCACGCTCGCCGGCGGTGCGCCGGCCGACGTCCCGCAGTTCACCGGCCTCGAGCGCGAATCGCAGAAGCTCGCGGGGTTCGACCAGTACGGCGACATCCTCGCGCAGCCCGTGTTCAACGAGACGCGCGAGCCCGAGGAGGTCGCCGCGACCGACGCGACCGGCGAGGAAACAGCGGCAGCCGCGTCGCCGCTCAACGTTGCGCTGACCGGCGTCATCATCACGCCCGACGTGCAGATCGCGTTCGTTCGCGACAATGCGACCAACGAAGTCAGGCGCGTCAAGGTCGGCAATCCGCTCGAGGGTGAACAAAGCGGCTGGAAGCTGGTCGAACTGAAACCCCGCGGCGCGGTGTTCGAGGGCGAGGGGCTCGGCAAGCAGGAAGTCGAGCTGACGACCGACACGCGTGGCGCGGCGCCGACAGCCGCGCCGCCGGTCGTCGCGGCAGTCGCCGATCCGAACGCGCCGGCGCCGGCACCCGATCCGAATGCGCCGCCCGCGCAGAACGCGGGCCTGCAGCCGGGTGAGCAGACCGTCGCGGCGAACGCCGACGAGATCCGCCGGCGGATCGAGGACCGGCGCAAGCAGCTGCGCGAGGAC
>DATLNY010000382.1:0-12362 GCA_035536495.1 Candidatus Saccharimonadia bacterium
CGGGATCGTGCAGCCGAGGCGCGTGCACGCGGCCTCGACGTATCGCATGACCGTCGGGTTCGACAGCAGCCGCGCGCGCTCGAGCCAGGCCCATTGCGCGCCGAGCGCGAGCAAGAGCAACAGGCCGCCAAGGTGCCATCCGATTCCGGTGCGCTGCGGCGCGCGCGCGCGCGGCCTGCGCACGAAGCTCGGCGCACTCGCGCGATCGGTGCGATCCGCGCGCAGCGTCGGGTCGCTCCGCGCGGGTGCAGCGCGCGTGGCGCCCGCGGGATCGAAGCTCACGAACAGCTCGCGCTGCTGCACCTGCGGGCGCAGGGCCGGCACTGAAAGCAGCGGCGGCGCATCGGGCAGGTGTTGCGACAACTGGCGAACGGGCTCCGGCGGGAGCTCGTCCGCGAGCGTCCGCATCGCGTCGAATTCCGCGGCGCAGCCGCTGCAGCGCACGCGGCCGTGCGCGGGCGCGAGCAGCGCGGCGCCGATGCGGTAGATCGCGAGGCACTCGGGGCATTGCGTGTACATCGCGGGATTATCCGCTGCGCGTGCCGTCGACGCGAACCCAGCCGTCGCGCTCGGTCGCCGTGAGCGCAAAGCACCAAGGCGCGTAGGCCTCGATCACCTCGGCCTGTTGCGCCGGCAGGATCCCCGAAAGCGCGACCGGCGCGCCCGCGCGCGCGAGCGCGCAGAGCCGCGGCGCGAGCGCGACGAGCGCACCGGCGAGGATGTTCGCAACGACGACGTCGAACGAGCCCGGCGCGAGCGCGGGATCGTCGGGATCGAGGATCGAGAGCCGGTCCGCGACGCCGTTGCGCTCGGCGTTGTCGCGCGTCGCGAGCAGCGCCTGCGGGTCGTTGTCGACGCCCGCCGCCGACGCCGCGCCGAGCTTCAGCGCCGCGATCGCGAGCACGCCCGAGCCGCAGCCGTAGTCGAGCACGCGCGCGCCGGCGAAGCGCGCCGTCGCGTCGCGTCCGTGCGCGAGCGCGTCGAGCCACTCGAGGCACATCGCCGTCGTTGCATGCGTGCCGGTCCCGAAAGCGAGCCCCGGGTCGAGCCGCACGACGATCTCGTCGCCGGCGGCCGGCGGGTCGATCGTCGAGGGATAGATCCACAGCCGCTCGCCGAAGCGCATCGGCTGGTACGTGTCCATCCACGCGCGCGACCAGTCCGCATCCTCGACGACGTCGAAAGTCGCCTGCGCGGGATCGAACGCCGGTGCGAGCTCGACGAGGGCGGCGAGCAGGCCGCGCCGGTCGACGTCCGCGTCGAACAGGGCGTTCGCGACGAGCTCGGGCCAAAGCGGCGTCTCGCCGGGCCCGGGTTCGAGGATCGGCGCGTCACTTGCGTCGAGCAGCGTCACCGACAGCGCGCCGAGCTCCTCGAGCGCGGCTTCGATGCGCGCCCATTCGCGCCGATGGCTTCTGATCGACAACTCGAGCCAGGTCATCTCGGCGAGTCTCCGCTGCGGCGGGCCCGCGTTCAAGCCGCGCGCCGGCCGCCCGGCCGCGCCGGTTTCAGCCCGGCGCAGTGGCATCGAGCCAGCGCGCGAACGCTTCGAGCATCTCCACCATCACGTCCGCATCCTTGCGCCCGCTGCGCGCCGGCACGTGGAAGGCGTGATCCGCATCGACCAGCCGGGCATGCGTCGCGCGCGCACCGAGCCGCGCGACCAGCGGTTCGAGCATCGACCGCTCGGCCAGCGCGTCGCGCGTGCCCTGCAGGAACAGCATCGGCACCTCGACGCGTTCGAGATGCGCGCCGCGCGCGTCGAAAGGTTTGCCGGCCGGGTGGAGCGGGAAGCCGACAAAGGCCATTGCTCGCACGCCGGGCAGCGGTGCATCAGCCTGCGCCTCCGAGGTCATGCGGCCGCCGAACGACTTGCCGCCGGCGATGAGCGCCAGCGTCGGCAGGCGCGCGCCTGCGGCGGCGACTGCGGCCCGCACGCAGGCTTGCGCGAGTGCGGGCGGATCGGGGCGCCTCGCGCCGTCCTCCATGTAGGGAAACTGGTAGCGCAGCGTGGCGACGCCGCGCGCGGCGAGGCCCTGCGCGAACGCGGTCATGAACGGATGCGCCATGCCGGCGCCGGCGCCGTGCGCGAATACGTAGCATGCGCGCGCCGATGCGGGCGCGAGCAACAGGCCAGACACGCGTCGCCGCTCGTCGACGTCGATCGTGATGGCTTCCGCGTCGGGTTGCGCCGGCACCGTCACGAGCGCGCCGCCGCGAGCTGCATCAGCGTCGCGGCGTAGCCCGGCGCGGTCGGCTCGTGCATGAAGTACACGTAGGCCTCGTGCCAGGTCGTCGCGGCGATGCGCTCCACCCAGCGTGCCAGGTCCGCTTCGTCGTAGTGCTCGAGCCGCAGCCGGATGTAGCCGACCGGCGCGGTTTCGACCAGTGGCGGCGGCGATGCGTCCTCGCGCTCGGACAGGCACAACGTCGCGCCCGCGCGGCGCAGCGACACGTACACCGTGTCGTCGAACCAGCTTTCGTGGCGAAACTCGAACACCGCGCGATGGCCTTCCGGCAGCAGCGCGAGGAACGCGTCCAGTCGCGGCAGGTCCTTCTTCAGAAACGGCGGCAGCTGGAACAGCACGCAACTGCGCTTGGGTCCCAGCGCCGCGAGCGTGCGGTACAGGAAGGCGAGCGGGTCGGCGACCTTTTCGGCGTCCAGCCGCCCGAGATGCGTGATCCTGCGCGACGCCTTGAGCGCGAAGCGGAAGTGCGCCGGCGTCTCTCGCGCCCAGCATTCCAACACCGCGGCCTTCGGCAGGCGATAGAACGTGTTGTTGATCTCGACCGTCGGCAGCCGCTCGCCGTACCAGGCCAGCATCGCGTCGGGCTTCATCGCCGCCGGATAGAAGTCGCCCTTCCACTCCTTGTAGGCGTAGCCGCTCGCACCTGCGAAGATCGTCACGGCGCTCATGTCGACGTGCTCCAGCGGTTCGGCGCGATGGCGAGTCCGGCTCGAATGCGACGGGGCGCCGCGTTCGCTAAAGCGCGAGCGCCTTGTCGCGCTGCGCCGCGATGCGCTTCTCGAGGTAGTGGATGTTCTGGCCGCCGAGCTGGAAGCCCGCGTCGGCCATGATGCGCTGCTGCAACGGCACGTTGGTCTTGACGCCGTCGACGACGAGCTCCGCGAGCGCGATGCGCATCCGCGCGATCGCGGTCGCGCGATCCGGCCCGTGCACGATCAGCTTGCCGATCATCGAGTCGTAGTTCGGCGGGATGCGATAACCGTCGTAGATGTGCGTGTCGAGGCGCACGCCCGGCCCGCCGGCCGGGTGGTAGCGCTTGATGAGGCCCGGCGACGGCATGAACGTCTCGGAATCCTCGGCATTGATCCGGCACTCGATCGAGTGCCCGCGCAGTGAAACGTCCTGCTGGCGGATCGAGAGCTTCTCGCCGCCGGCGATCATGAGCTGCTCGCGCACGAGGTCGACGCCGGTCACGAGCTCGGTTACCGGGTGCTCGACCTGGATGCGCGTGTTCATCTCGATGAAGTAGAAGCGCCCGTCCTCGAACAGGAACTCGAACGTGCCGGCGCCGCGGTAGCCGATCCGCAGGCACGCCTCGACACAGACGCGCCCGATGTCGGCGCGCATCGCTTCCGTGATGCCCGGCGCCGGTGCTTCCTCGACGACCTTCTGGTGGCGCCGCTGCATCGAGCAGTCGCGCTCGCCGAGATGGATCGCGCCGCCCTGGCCGTCGGCAAGCACCTGGATCTCGACGTGCCGCGGGTTCTCGAGGAATTTCTCCATGTACACCATGTCGTTGCCGAACGCGGCCTTCGCTTCGGCCTTCGTCGTCGTGACGGCATGGTGCAGCGCGCCTTCGTTGTGGACGACGCGCATGCCGCGCCCGCCGCCGCCGCCGGCCGCCTTGACGATGACGGGGTAGCCGATGTCGCGCGCAACGCGCTCGTTCTCGACCGCGTCGTCGCCGAGTGGTCCGCCGCTGCCGGGCACGCACGGCACGCCCGCGGCGTTCATCGCCTTGATCGCCTCGACCTTGTCGCCCATGAGCCGGATGACCGACGGCGTCGGGCCGATGAAAACGAAGCCCGATTTCTCGACGCGCTCGGCGAAGTCGGCGTTCTCGGACAGGAATCCGTAGCCCGGATGGATCGCCTGCGCGTCGGTCACTTCCGCGGCGGCGATGATCGCCGGGATGTTGAGATAGCTCTCGGACGCGGGCGCAGGCCCGATGCAGACCGATTCGTCGGCCATGCCGACGTGCTTCAGGTTGCGATCGACGGTCGAATGGACCGCGACCGTCTTGATGCCGAGCGCATGGCACGCGCGCAGGATGCGCAGCGCGATCTCGCCGCGGTTGGCGATGACGACCTTGTCGAGCATGGCGGTCAGGCGATGACGAACAGCGGCTCGTCGAACTCGACGGGCTGCCCGCTCGACGCCAGCACCGCGGCGATCGTGCCGGAGACGTCGGCCTCGATCTGGTTGAACATCTTCATCGCCTCGATGATGCCGAGCACCTCGCCGGCCTTGACCTGCTGGCCGACCTTGACGAACGCCGGCGCCTCGGGGTTGGGCGACGCGTAATAGGTGCCGACCATCGGCGAGCGGATGACGTGGCCGTCCGGCAGCTCCTTGCCGCCACCGCCACCGCCGGTGTCGCCCCCGTGCGGCGACGGCGCGTGTGGCTGGCGCTGCTCGACGTGCACGTGCGTGACCGGCGGCGGCGCGCCGTAGCCGCCCATCATCATCGGCATGCCCTTGGGCATGCGCGAGAGACGGATCGTCTCCTCGCCTTCCTTGATTTCGAGCTCCGCGAGGTTCGACTCGTCGAGCAGGTCGATCAGCTTCTTGATCTTGCGAAGGTCCACGGACGGCCTCCTGTTGTCGTTGTCGAACCCGCAGCCGGCGTGTGCGCATCCCGCGCTGCCGCCGATTGCACCTCCCGCACCGCGCGATTTCCGCGCGGCTTCCTGCAGGCGCCTGCCCCGGGGGCGGCGCTCTAGATTCCGGTCTTGACGGCCTCGCGCTCGTCATGGCGCGGCGCGAGCCGCGCGAGCACCGCGATCAGCGCGAGCTCGTAACCCTGCGGGCCGAGCCCGACGATCGACCCGAGCGCAAGGTCGGAGAAATACGATTGCCGCCGAAAGGCCTCGCGCGCGTGCACGTTCGAGACATGCACCTCGATGAACGGGATCCCGACCGCGGCCAGCGCGTCGCGCAGCGCCACGCTGGTGTGCGTGAAGCCGCCCGGATTGAAGACGATGCAGGACGTACCGTCCCTTTTCGCGGCATGGATGCGTTCGAGCAGCGCCAGTTCGCTGTTGCTCTGATACGCGTCCAGGTCGTGCCCCGCCTCGATCGCGCGCGCCATGAGGCTGACGTCGATCTCCCGCAGCGTGACGACGCCGTAAACACCCGGCTCGCGCGTGCCGAGCAGGTGGAGGTTCGGGCCGTGCAGGACCAGGATCTTCGCCACGCAAGCTATCCCTCGGCGGGCGCGTAGTGTGCGTGGCTAGGGAATTGTTGTCCAGTTCGCCGAAGATGTGAGCCGATTCGGCGCAAAGTTCTAACGATCGTTTGACTGGGCGAGGAACCGCTCGAGTGCGTCGGCATCGTCGAAATCGCCCGCTTCGGCCGCTAGGACGATGCCGTCCGCGCCGATCAGGACCGAGTACGGCAGGACGCCGCGCGAGTTGCCGTAGCGGACCGATGAATCGCTGCCCGACGGCTTCTCGACGAGGATCGGATACGCGATGCCGAGCCGGCTCACGAATGGCGCGACGGACTCGGCCGTATCGAGCGCGATGCCGACGATCGCCACGTCCGGATGCTCGCGCGCGTAGCGGTCGAGCAGCGGCATTTCGCGCACGCACGGGCCGCACCAGGTCGCCCAGAAGTTGACGAGCAGCGGGCGGCCGGCGAACTCGGACAGGCGGCGGATGCGGCCTGCGGGATCGGGCAGCCCGAGGTCGAAGTACGGCTGGCCGACGATCGCCGCAGGCGCGCCGCTCGCAGTCGGCCCCGGCGCGAACCACCAGCGGCTCGCGGCGAATCCGCCGGCGCCGCACGCGAGCGCGACGGCGACGATCGCGGCATTGGTGCGGACCGCCCCGCGTCGCCCGGCCGTGTCAGCGCGCGGCGCCGCGCTCGAGGCGCTGCGCGAACGGCTCGGCTGCTTCGAACCCGATCAGCCGCAGCGCGCGCTGCTCGGTGTCGTCGGCACCGAAGAACAGGGTCGCGGGCGGACCGATGATGCCGTAGCGCTGCATCAGCGCCCGATCGGTCTCGTCGTTCGCGGTGACGTCGGCCTTGAGCAGCACGTAGCGCGCGAGCTCACGCTGCACGGCGGGATCCGGAAACGTGTACTTCTCCATTTCCTTGCACGACACGCACCAGTCGGCATAGAAATCGAGCAGGACGGGTTTGTCCGCGGCGGCGATCTGCCGCTCGACGTCGGCGACCGACTTGATCGTGACGAACGGCGCTTCGACGTGCGCGGCGCCGGCGCCCGCGCCGAACACGCCTCGCAGCGGCTGCAGGTAGTCGCGCGCGCCGCCGAGCGCGCCGATGAGCTGTGCGAGCCCGAGCGCGAGCAGCAGGATCCCGAGCGCCTTGAACGTGCGGCGCCAGCCGCTCGCCGCGTCCGGCAGGCGCTCGAGCGCGCCGAGGAACACCGCGCTGCCGATCGCGATCGCCGCGAGCATCAGCATGATCCAGCGCACGTCGAGGAAGCGCTCGAGCATCCACACCGCGAGCAGCAGGAACATCACGCCGAACACGCGCTTGATCGCATCCATCCATGCGCCCGCGCGCGGCACGAGCTTGCCCGCGCCGGTGCCGAAAGCGACGAGCGGCGCGCCCATCCCGAGCGACAGCGCGAACAGCGCGCTGCCGCCGAGCCAGGCGTCGCGCTGCTCGGCAATCACGATGACGGCTGCGGCAAGCGGCGGCGCGACGCACGGCCCGACGATCAGCGCCGACAGCGCGCCCATCACCGCGACGCCCGCGAGCGAGCCGCCGCGCTGCCTGTTGCTCCAGGAAGCAAGGCGCGACTGCAGCCCCGCCGGCAACTGCAATTCGTAGAACCCGAACATCGAGAACGCGAGCGCGACGAACACGAGCGCGAACGCGGAGAGCACCCACGGATTCTGGAACGCCGCCTGGAGGTTCTGGCCCGCGAGCCCCGCGACGACGCCCGCGATCGTGAACACGACCGACGAGGCGAGCACATAGACGCACGACAGCACGAACGCGCGGCGCGCCCCGATGTTCTCGCCCGCGCCCGCGATGATCCCCGAGAGGATCGGCACCATCGGCAGCACGCACGGCGTGAACGCGAGCAGCACGCCCATGCCGAAGAACAGCAGCAGCGTCGCGAGCCTGTCGGGTCCCGACAACGCCGCCGCGAGCATGTCCTGCTCGCTGATCTCGCCATCCGCCGCCGGTGCCGGAGCACTCGCCTCCTGTAGGAGGGGCCTCAGCCCCGACGGCGACGCCACAGCCGAAGTCGAACCCTCGCCATTCCCCGCAACCGGCAACGCCACCGCCACCCTCCGATCCATCGGCGGATAGCAGATGCCGTCGAGCTGGCACCCCTGGAAATTCGCGACGAGCGCGAACGCAGCAGTCGCACCGCTGACCGCGATCGGCACTTCGACCTGCTCGAAATAGACGACGACGTCGCCGAAATGCTCGTCGCGGTGCGCGACGCCCGGCGGCCATGCGGCCTTTCCGAGCGTGCCGCCCGTCGCCGTGAACGTCGTACGGTCGCGATAGAGGTAGTAGCCCTTCGGCATCGTGAAGCGCGCGAGCACGCGGTCGGGCGCGGTGCCGATCGCCTCGAAACGGAACGCCTGTTCCGGCGGCAGCGGCAGCTCGTCGGTCGCGCCGGCCGTGGGTGCCGCGCTGAACGGCGACTGCTCGACGCTGCCGCCGAACGCAACGGTGCTCGACGACGGCTGCGCGCCGGGCGACAACGCGCCGGTCGCCGGTGCCGCCGCGGGCGGCAACTCGACCGTCACGGTCTGCGCGTGCGGCGGATAGCAGACGCCGACGTCGGCGCAGCCCTGCGACTTCACCTTCAACTCGAGACGGTCGCCGGCGATCGGCGATTCGACCTGCACTGTCGCCACGACCGCGCCGCGATAGGTCTCGACCTCGCCGAAGAACTCGTCGACCTTCTTCTTGCCCGGCGGCAAGGCGATAGGCGCGAGAACGATAGCGGCGTCCGTCGCCGCGGCACTGATGCGATGCCGGTAGAGGTAGTAGCCCTCGGCGATCTTCCACGACAGCTCGACCGTGTCGCGCGAGATCGCGCGCGCCTCGAGCGCGAACGCCTCGTCGACCGGCAGCAGCTCGGACTCGTCGATGGCGAACGCGGCCGGCGCGACGGCGCCGAGCGCGAATGCGAGCGACCGGGTGAAACGAAGCAGCGATCGGGTCATGCGCAAGCTGGTAGTCCGGGGCGACGAAAAAGGTTCTACGAGGACCGGTGCGGCGACCGCGCGATTACGCGCCGGCGCGGGTCTCGTCCGCGATCCACGCGAGGTAGCGCTCGAAACCCGCCTCGATGGGGACCGCGATCACCTCGGGAAGTTCGTACGGATGCAGCTCGACGATCCGCGCGCGCAACGCATCGAACCGGTCGGCGGTCGTCTTGATGAGCAGCAGCAGCTCGGGATCGGCCGTGATCTCGCCCTCCCAGCGATACGTCGACACGACCCCCGCGATGCGGTTCACGCACGCCGCGAGCCGCTCCTCGACGAGCGTGCGCGCGAGCGCGTCGGCGACGGGCACGGACGGCACGGTGCAGTAGACGAGCAGGACGGCGGTCGACACGGGCAAAGTGTCGCACGGCCGCCCTCGCATGCCCGAAGCTCAGTCCTCGTAGCCGCTGCTGAAGATGGCGTCGACCGCCGGCGTGATCGTGATCGTGAAGGTCTGGCCCGGCGACGCGTCGACGCCACCGTTCTCGGTGCCGCCGTTGTCGCGCGCGCGCAGCGTGATCGTCGCCGTGCCGTTCGCGTCGGGCGCCGGGGTGAAGCTGAGCGCGCCGTTCGGCGCAACCACAGGTGCTGCCGAGAACAGCGACGTATCGGTGTTCGCGGTGACTTCGAACGAAACCGACTGCGCCGACTCGTCGCTCGGGCCCGCGGACATCGCGGTCGCCCAGCCGGAGAGGCTCGCGGCGCCGGAATCCTCGGCCACGACGACGTCCGCGCCTTTCGTGAAGGACGGCGCATCGTTGACCGGCGTGATCGTGATCGCAACCGTCGCGTCGTCGCTCAGCGCCGGCGAGCCGTTGTCGGTCGCGCGTACGACAAGCGTGTAGCTCGCGACGACGGCGCGGTCGACGAGCGCTGCATTCGCGACCGTCAATGCGCCGCTCGACGCGTTGAGCGCGAACGCGCCCGCGTCGTTGCCCGAGACGATCGTGTAGGCCAGCGTCTGTCCGGCATTCGGATCGGTCGCCGAGAGCGTCGCGACGACGGTCCCCGCGGCGGCGTTCTCGAGCACCGACGGCGCGACATCTGCGAGCACCGGCGCCTGGTTGACCCCGGCCCCGCACGGCGACTCGAACGCGATCGCGACCCATTCGGGGTGGTCGATGAACGGGTTGCGGTTGCCCTGGAAGCTGAAGACGACGTCGTTGCGGAGCTGCTCGTTCGCGTCGGGCGGGTCCGCGCTGTGCCACGCCGTGAGCGTCGACTTGAGGCCCATGTACGCCGTCGTGCTGCTCGACGTGCTGCCGGAGCTCGCGCTGCCGCTGATGAGGTTGCGGTCGTCGGTGACGATGAGGTTCGGCTCGAACTGGCCAACGGTATTGCCTGCGGTCGCCCGGCCGCCCTCGTAACGGATGTCCATGTAGAGAATGGCGCGCGCCATCTCGCCTTTGCGGAAGTTCCAGACTTCGTAGCTGCCGAACGCTTCGCCGCCGGCGGACAGTTTCCAGTTGTGATTCCCGGGATAGGTCACGGCGCCGCCGCCCTGGCCGTTGTACGTGAGCGTCACGTCGGCGGTGCAGCCGTTCGCCTGCGGGCAGTTCGCATACGGCTTGCTGCCGCGGTTGGAGTTGTATTCGATGTCGCTGAGCCAGAGCATGTGCGTGTCGACGTACGCCGACGACTGCGGCACGAGGTTCGGCGCGGAGCCGGTCGTGCCAGTGAGGTTGTTGAATCCGTACGAATTCGGCCAGGTGTGCTCGCGGTTGTAATTCGCGTTGCCGCCGCCGGCCTTCGCGTAGTGCGCGTTCTCGTAGACCTCGAGGATTTCCGTCGACACGAGCGGGTTCTGGTCGGCCGTCTCGAGGACGTCCCACGTATCGGTCTGCCCCGTCGCGGTGTAGGGAACCGCCGTGTGGTCGTCGATGAGGTTGTGCAGCGACGAGCGCAGCGCGCTGCAGCTCGATGCGTCGACGCCTGCGTAGTACGCCGAGGGCGCAGCACTCGTCATGAACGTCGTCGCGGCGTTGCCTGCCATCGTGTGCGGCGTACCGTCCTGGTCCGTCACCTCCGAGCCGAACACCGTGAACGTGCACGACTCGGAATTTGCGAAGTCGACGTCCGGATGGACCGTGTACTGCGACGGACCACCGGTCACGGTGGCGGTGTGGATGTTGCTCGTCGTGCACGACAGCGTGAACCACGGCGCCCCGAGGCTGACGGCCTCGTCGAACTTGACCGTGATGTCCGCCCCTATCGCGACATTGGTCGCGCCGTTCGCCGGCACGAACGACTCGACGGTCGGGGCCGTATCGGCCGCGGTCGAGAACACGAAGCCATGGTTCGCTTCCATCGCGTTCGGGGTGCCGTCGAGGTCCGCGACGTTCGCGGCCTCGATCGTGACGGTGCAGTCTTCAGCGAACGCGAAATCGGTATTCGGGTCGATCGTGCGCGATCCACCGGTGCCGCTGACCGACGTGTCCGCGACCGCACGCGGGCCCGATGTCGTGCACGAGATCGAGAACCACTCGCCGGTCGTCGCGACGGGTTCCGAGAACGAAATCGAGATGTTCGCGTTCCTCGCGACGTTGGTCGCGAGGTCGGCCGGGTTCGTGCTGGCGACGGTCGGTGCGACGTCGGGCGCGGCGCCGAACGTCTGCCCGTTGTTGCACGTACCGAACCTGTCGGTCGCAGAGGCAGTCCAAAAGAAGTCCGCGTAGGCCGAGCCGTTTCCTCCGAGCTGGAGCGAAGTTCCGGCTGCAGTGGAGTTCGTCTCCGAGACACCGATGTCGGCGCTCTGAAGACCCGCAGCGGGCCCGTTCGACGCGGTGACGACACCCTCGTAGCTCAGGAACTGGACGACGGTCGATCCCGGTCCGACGAGTGCGAGCGCGTCGCTCGGCCCGTTCTGGATCCCGTTCGTTGCGTAGCTGAGTACCGCGATCCGGACGTTCGCGCCGCACGCCACCGTGCTGCCGGTCGGGACGCTGTCGGTGTCGTAAGTCGTCGCTGCTGCGGGCGTGCTGCCGTTGTAGAGGACGATCGAATACAGGGCGAGGTCTTCCCCCGCGGTCGCGACGACCTCAATCCGCTCGCCGACGTCCGCAGGGTCCGTCGAATCGTCGTAATGGATCTCGTTGACGAACACCGCCGCGTTCGACGCACCGGCAAAAACGAGGCCGAGCACGCCAGCTAGGCGCGCGAGATCGGATCGCGACATGGGGTTCCCCTGCAGAGGGCGCGCACTCTACCGGGCGCCGGCCGGCAGGTCATGCTGCAGTGCCCTTGAAACCCCGCTCGCAACCCCTACTAGGGGGCACACACCCACGGTCTGCCCACCGCATTCCGCTTCGGTGTAGACTTGGCACTCGACGGGGACGAGTGCTAGCAAGCTCCCCGATCCGACCTGAATTCAAACACTTAGAGGGACTGTCATGAGCATGAACCTGCAACCGTTGCACGACCGCGTCGTGATCAAGCGCATGGAAGAAGAGCGTATGTCCGCCGGCGGCATCGTGATTCCCGACACCGCGACCGAGAAGCCGATCCGCGGCGAAGTCATCGCCGTCGGCGAGGGCAAGCCGCTCGACAACGGCCAGACGCGTGCGCCGAAGGTCAAGACCGGCGACAAGGTCCTGTTCGGCAAGTACAGCGGTACCGAGGTCAAGCTTTCGGGCACCGAGTACCTCGTCGTCCGCGAGGACGACATCCTCGCGATCTTCGGTTGATCGAAGCCCACGACCCACCTTTTTCGCGCTGCCGGCCGGCATCGGCCGTCCAGGCGCGCGACGCAACGACAAAGGACTAGAACATGGCTGCCAAAGAAATCCGTTTTTCCGAAGATGCCCGCGCGCGCATGCTGCGCGGCGTCAACGTGCTCGCCAACGCCGTCAAGGCGACGCTCGGCCCGAAGGGTCGGAACGTCGTGCTCGAGAAGAGCTTCGGCTCGCCG
>DATLNY010000383.1:0-3600 GCA_035536495.1 Candidatus Saccharimonadia bacterium
TCCGCGCTCGCGACCGCGAGGTACTCGCCGCCGACGACGAGCGCTCGCTCGTTGCGCGGCCCGATCTCCTGGTATTCGTAGCCGCGGATCGAGCGGTCGCCGCCGGCGACGAACCTCAGCTCCGGCGGCATCCGCGCGAAATCGTCGACGCTCATCGCGCCGAGCGTGCCGCGCGCGATGAAACGCCCGTTGTCGCCGATGCCGCGCACGTACTTCGCGTCGGCGCGAAGCTGCGCGAACGTCGTGTCGGACAACGCGCCCTCGTACCCCGCGCGGGCGACCGCGAGCATCGACCAGCCACGGCGCGGGAAGTTGACGTCGTCGGCCTCCTTGCGCGAGATCGACACCTCGGGATAGAGCAGCGTCGTCTCGCGCTCCTCCTCTGCGATGGTGAACTCGCCAGTCAGGAACTGCGGCCCGTACGACAGCGTCCAGTCGCGCCATTCGCGCGTCTCGTTCGCGGCGAGGCGGAACATGCGCGACTCGCTCGTGTCGGTCATCTCGTCGCGGTACGCCGCGCCGAAATTCCAGCTCCGGTCGTCGCGACCCGGCAACGGGATCGTGTACGTCGTCGCGAGCATGCGCAGACGTTGCGAATGCTCGGCCCCGACGGTCAGCTTGTGGCCGCGGCGGTTGACGTACCGGCGCACGAGCGCGGCGCGCACGCCGAAGCCGGTGTCCGTGCCGACGAACACGCCGCCGGTGTAGAGGCTGCGCTTGGCCGGGATCACCGCGACGTTGATCGGCACGACGCCGTCGACGGCCTGCTCGACGTCAGGCGCGACCTCGACGACCGAGAAGTACTCGGCGTCGGTGAGACGCTGCTGCAGGCGCAGCAGCTCGGCCTGCGAGTAGAACTCGCCTTCCTCGTACGGGACGTAGCGAGCGAGCAGCTCGTCGCTCAATTGCGCGCCCGAGAAGCTCGTCGCGCCGAACACGTAGCGCGGGCCCGTCTTCCACGCGAGCCTCACGCTCGCGGAATTCTCCGCGGCGCGCACTTCGACGCGATGTGTCGCGAGCTCGGCATCGAGATAGCCGCTCGCGACGAGCGCGCCCTGGATGTTGCGCTTGCCGGTCTCGTACGCGGCGTGGTCGAGCACGTCGCCCTCGCCGGGCTCGAACGCCGCGAGCGAACGCTGCACGAGTTTGCGCTCGCGCGCGTCGCCGTCGATCTCGATCGAGAGCTCCGAGACGCGCACCGGCTCGCCTGCCGCGACCCGATACGTCGCGACGAAACCCTTCTCGTTCTCGGCAAGCTCGCCGTCGACCGTTGCGTGGTAATAGCCGTGCGGCTCGAGCGCCTTGGCCGCCTGCGCCTTTCCGCGCTCGAACAAGCGGCGCGCCTGTGCCTTGCTGACGTTGCGCTGGCGATACCGGCGGATCTCGATCGTGCGCTCGACGGCCTTGGTGAGGTCCTTGTCGAGGCCCTCGACGCGCGTCGCGACGCGCGCCGCGTCGGCGTCGGCCGCTGCCACGACGAACCCGATCGCGGTCGCGACCGCGAGATGATGGCGTAGGCGCAGAATCATCGGTTCCCTGCCCCGCCCCCGTGCCGGACCTTAGCAGGCGATCGCGGCCGCAGCGTTAGCGCAGCATGAACCGCCCCGGCTACCGCGCGGTCCGGCGTCGAACCACCCGTCGACGTCAGTCGACGATCAGCTGCGGCTTGCGCCGCTTGTCGCGCAGCATCGTGCCGGTGCAGCGCCGTGCGCCGCAGCGGCACGCCCAGATCTTCTTCATCCTCGCGGTGTGCGGTTCCTCCAGCACGATGCCGTAGTCGTAGGTGATTTCCTCGCCGGCACGTACCGGGCGGATCGTCTCGATGACGACCTTCGAACGCCGCGGCGCGTCGGTGTCGACCTCGATGACGGCGCGGCAGTTCGGCGCGCAACTGTGGTTGATCCAGCGCGCGCTGTTGCCCCCCACCGACGCGTCGATGAGCCAGCGGTCGTCGAGCGTGAACAGGAACGTGTGGCCCGTGTCGGCGCCGCCGTCGAAATAGCGGTTCGCCTGCGCGTGCGTGATGCGCCGGCCGCGGTATTCGATCAGCTCGACCCCGTTCGGCAGGTCGACGACGGCGAACACGCCGCGTCCGTGGATCGGCGAGCGCATTGCAGTGATCCGTCGGGACATGGGCGGCTCTTGGCGGGCGGGGCCGCATTGTATGCGAGCCGGCACCGCCGCTGCGGGCGGTCCTCGCCTCGCGCGAATGGACCCTCCCGGTACCCGGGGCGCAGCGCGAGGAAAACGTCGGCGATACAGGCCAGGCCCGCGTGAGCTAGATTCGGGACATGCGCCAGCACGCCGGCCTGCTCGTTCGCGTCATCATCATCACGGGGCTCGTCATCACGTCGTGGTGGCAGGGGCTCAATGTCCACGCCGAGGCGCAGGTCGAAGCCGGCCTCAAGCGCGCGTTGATCGCGTTCGCCGTCGCACGAGGCTTGAACGGCGTGATCTCGGTCGCGCAGGGCACCGAAGTCGCGATCCAGCCTGCCGGGCTCGGGGTCGTGCTGGCACCGGGCCAGGTGCTCGACCCGGTGAACGACCTCGTCGAGCAGTTCTCGTCGGTGATGCTCGTCGCGGCGGCGTCGCTCGGGCTGCAGCGATTGCTGATCGGCATGAGCGGCTGGGTTCCGCTCGTGATCGCGCTTTCGGTCATCGCGATCCTCTGGCTGCTCGAATCGATGCGCCAGGTTCGCCGCCTCCGGCACTCGCACGAGGGCGCGCCGCATACGCACGCCGAGACAGGCTCACGCCTCGCGCTGCTGCTGCAGGGCCTGCTGGTCGTGCTGCTGCTGCTGCGGTTCTCGGTGCCGATGTCGGCACTGCTGAGCGAGGGCGCATACCGGGTGTTCCTGCAACCCGAGTACGAACGTTCACGGATCGAGCTCGAAGCGGCCAAGGACACGCTCGGGCGCACGACCGAGGAGCTCAGGCCGCAGGTGGAGCGACCCGACGAGGGGTTGCTCGACCGCACCCGTCGCTGGTTCGGCGAGACCGGCGACACGTTCGATGTCGAGAAGCGCATCGACGCGCTGCAGGCGACCGCGGCTGCGGTGACGCGCAACATCATCGACCTCATCGCGATCTTCGTCGTGCAGACGGTCGTGCTGCCGCTCCTGTTCCTGTGGCTCGGCTGGATGAGCGTCACGCGGGGGCTGCCGCGGCTCTGGGCCGCGACGCGCCCGGGGTGAAAACGCGGGCGTTTCCGCGCTGTCCTGTCAGGCCGCCGGGGGTGCGCCGCGATTGACGTAGTGGTCCCGCAGCACCTTCGCGACCGACGCGGTCAGCTTCTTGCCGGTCGGGATGTGCAGGAACTCGTTCGGCCCGTGCGCGTTCGACTTCGGCCCCAGCAGCCCCGTCACCATGAACTGCGCCTGCGGAAACCGCTCCTGCAGCATGCCCATGAACGGGATCGTGCCGCCCTCGCCCATCGCTGCGGACTTCGGCCCGAAGTACTCCTTCGACGCCGTGTCGACCGAGTCGCGCAGCCAGGACTTCAGCGACGGCGCGGCCCAGCCCATCGACGACTTCTCGACCTCGAACTCGACCTTCGCGCCGTACGGCGGATTGTCCTCGAGCATCTGCTTCAGCTTGTTC
>DATLNY010000384.1:0-9111 GCA_035536495.1 Candidatus Saccharimonadia bacterium
TCCTCGTCGGCATCGTCGGAATCACGTTCGGGCTCGTGCTCGGCGTCATCCTCGCCGAGAACATCAGCAACGTCATGCGCGCGATCGAATCGACGTTCGGCTTCCAGCTGATGCCGGCCGACATCTATTACATCAGCGACCTGCCCTCGGACGTGCGCCCGCGCCAGGTGCTGTCGATCGCGGGGATCGCGTTCGTGTTCGCGGCGCTCGCGACGCTTTATCCGGCGTGGCGCGCAGCGCGCACGCAGCCGGCCGAGGCGCTGCGCTATGAGTGAGCCCGCCGGCACCGGCTTCGTGATCGAGGCGCGCGGGATCGCCAAGACGTATCGCGAGGCGAAGATCCAGACCGAGGTGCTCAGCCGCGTCGACGTCGCGATCGCGCGCGGCGAGACCGTCGCGATCGTCGGCGCATCCGGTGCGGGCAAGAGCACGCTGCTGCACATCCTCGGCGGGCTCGACCTGCCGAGCGCGGGGGAGGTCGTGGTCGCGGGCGAGCAGATGTCGCGTCTTTCCGACCGGGCGCGCGGCGAGCTGCGCAATCGCGCGCTCGGCTTCGTCTACCAGTTCCACCACCTGCTGCCGGAGTTCACCGCGCTCGAGAACGTCGCGATGCCGCTGCTGATCCGCGGCGACTCGATTCCCGCGGCGCGCGACACCGCTGCGGCACTGCTCGGACGTGTCGGGCTCTCGGCGCGGCTCGAGCACCGCCCGGGCGAGCTGTCCGGCGGCGAGCGCCAGCGCTGCGCGGTCGCACGCGCGCTCGTGACGCGGCCTGCGTGCGTGCTCGGCGACGAGCCGACCGGCAACCTCGACGCGAAGAACGCGCTCGCGGTCTACGAGCTGATGCTCGAGCTCAACCGCGAGATCGGCACGAGCTTCGTGCTCGTCACGCACGACCGCGTGCTCGCGGCGCGGATGGACCGCACGCTCGAGCTGATCGAGGGCGAGCTCAGGCCGCTCGCCGCGTAGCGCTGCGATGCCGGCCCGGTACGCGCTCGCGAGCCCGCCCTCGGCCGCGGCGCTGCTGGCGGGCACGCTGCTCGTGCACCTGCTACCCGCGTTGCCGCCCGCCGTGCCGATGCTCGCGCTCGCGCTGGGCGGCAGCGTCGTGGCCCTCGCAGCCGACTCGCGCGCCGTGCGGATCGCAGCGGTCCTCGCGCTCGGCTTCGGCTGGTGCGCATGGCATGCCGCGGCATCGCTCGCCGTGCGGATCCCGGCCGAGCTCGAAGGGCGCGACCTCAAGGTGCGGGTCGAGACCGTCGACCTGCCGCGCGCGGGCAGCGATGCGGTCCGCTTCGATGCGCGGCTTCTCGCTGCGAGCCTCGATGGGCGCGAGCTCAAGCTTGCAGGCCGCGTGCGCCTGTCGTGGTACGGCCGCGCCGAGCCACCCGTGCCCGGCTCGCGGCTCGCGCTCGTCGTCCGGCTGAAGCGTCCGCGCGGCGTCGTCAATCCCGGGGGCTTCGATTTCGAGCGTTTTGCGCTGGAACGCCGGTACGCGGCAACCGGCTACGTTCGCTCGCTCGTCGCGATCGAGCACGACGCGCCGCATCGCATCGACGCGATGCGGGCGGCGTTCGCGCGGGTGCTGCGCGAACGATTCGGGGCGGACTCGACTGGCGCGCTGCTCGCTGCGCTCGCGGTCGGCGACCAGTCGGCGCTGTCGGAGGAGGACTGGCACGTGCTGCGCGCGACGGGCACCGCGCATCTCATCGCGATCTCGGGCATGCACGTCGGAATCGTCGCGGGCCTCGGCGCGCTGCTTGCGCGAGGAATGTTCCTGGCCTGGCCCGCGCTCGCGTTGCGCACCCCACGCCGGCGGATCGAGGCGGTCGCCGCGCTCGCGGCTGCCGGGGCGTATTCACTCGTCGCGGGCATGTCACTGCCGGTGCAGCGCACCTTGCTGATGATCGCGGTCGTGCTGCTCGCGACCTGGCTGCGCCGCGCGATCGCGCCGTCGCAGGGCCTGGCGCTCGCGCTTGTCGCGGTGCTGCTCTTCGATCCGCTGTCGGCGCTCGGCGCGGGCTTCTGGCTCTCCTTCGTCGGCGTCGCGTTCCTGATCTTCTGCCTCGGCGGACGCGCCGCAACCGGCTCGGCGCTCGCCGGCGTCACGCGCGCGCAATGGGCGATGACGATCGGGCTGCTGCCGCTGACCGCGTGGTTCTTCCAGCAGACGGCGCTCGCAGGACCGCTCGCGAATCTCGCCGCCGTGCCGTGGATCAGCTTCGCCGTCGTGCCGCTGCTGTTGCTCGCGCTCGGCGCATGGCTCGTGCTGCCGGTCGCGTTCGCGCCGCTCGCGCAGCTCGCGGCGTGGGCAATGCAGGGGATCTGGCACGGCTGCCTCGAGCCGATCTCGCGCCTGCGCCTCGCGGAGTGGTTCCTGCCCGAGCCGACGCTCGTCGCAACGGCGCTCGCGGTGCTCGGCGCGTTCGTGCTGCTGCTGCCGCGCGCGGTTCCCGGTCGCGCGCTCGGTGCGGTGCTGCTCGCTCCGCTTGCGTGGCCGCTTCTCGACCGTCCGGGGCCGGGGCAGATCGACCTGCGCATCCTCGACGTGGGGCAGGGCCTGTCCGTGCTGGCGACGACGGCAGGCCATGCCTTGCTCTACGACGCGGGCCCGAAATTCCGCAGCGGCTTCGACATGGGCGATGCAGCGGTCGTCCCGGCGCTGCGCGCGCTGGGCGTCGCACGGCTCGACCGGCTAGTCGTGAGCCACGGCGACAGCGACCACGCGGGCGGCGCCGACAGCGTCGTCGCGGCGTTGCGCCCCGCGATCCGCGACATCGGATCAGAACGCACCCGGTGTCGCGCGGGCGAGCGCTGGAGCTGGGACGGCGTCGCGTTCGAATTCCTGCATCCACCCGCCGAGTTCCCCGAGCTCGGCAACGACAGTTCGTGCGTGCTGCGCATCGCGACCGGCGACAGCGTCGTGCTCCTGCCCGGGGACGTCTCGGCGCAGATCGAGGCGCGGCTCGTGCGCGAGCAGCCGCGCACGCTCGCGGCGTCGCTGCTGGTGTCTCCACACCACGGCAGCCGCAGTTCGTCGAGCGAGGCGTTCGTCACCGCGGTGGCGCCGCGCGTCGTCGTGCACTCGACCGGCCACCGCAATCGTTTCGGCCATCCCGCGCCGGTCGTCGCGGGCCGCTACCACGCGAGCGGCGTGCTTGGCCTCGACACGTCGCGCGACGGTGCGGTGCACGTCCGGCTGGACCCGCGGCACGGCATCGTGCGCCTCGACGAAGCACGCGAGATCGCGCCGCGCTACTGGCGCGAGTGAGCGATGCTCAGGCGAGCACGCCGCGCGGCAGCTGCATCGTGAGGCAATGCAGGCTGCCGTTCTGCTCGATCAGCGCGCGGCACGGCACCGGCACGATGTAACGGTCGGCGAACGCGCGCTGCAACACGTCGACTGCGGCGTCGTCGGCCTCGACATCGCCGTAGCACGGCACCAGCACCGCGCCGTTGAGGATCAGGAAATTCGCGTACGACGCCGCGAGGCGCCGCCCCTCGTGATCGTGGATCGCGTCGGCCCACGGCAGCGGCGAGATCCGATAGAGCGAGCCGTCGGCGCGCGTCAGCAGCGCGAGCTCGCGCGCCATCTCCCGCAGCTCGCCGAAGTGGGCGTCGTGCGGGTCGTCGCACGCCTGGTAGACGATGTGGTCGCGTGCCGCGAAGCGCGCGAGCGTGTCGATGTGCGCGTCGGTATCGTCGCCCTCGAGCGCGCCGTATTCGAGCAGGTGGATGCGCCGCGCCTCGAGGTGCAGGCTCAGGTGCTGCTCGAGCTCGGTGTGCGACAACAGCGGGTGGCGCTGCTTCAGGCAGCGCGTCGTGCTGAGCACCGTGCCGTCGCCGTCGCTCTCGATCCCGCCGCCCTCGAGCGCGAATTCGATCCGCACGCGCTCGGCGTTGCGGAACAGGCCGCGCTCGAACAGCTGCTCGACGAGCCGATCGTCGCGCGTCGCGCCGAACTTCCCGCCCCACCCCGTGAACGCGAAATCGAGCAGGCGGAACCGGTCGCCCGCGACGAGCGTGACGGGGCCCGAATCGCGCAGCCAGGTGTCGTCGTATTCGACCGACACGAACGCGATGCGCTCGAACGGCGTGCCCTCGTCCTCGAGCATGCGCCGCGCACGCCGCATCACCTGGGCATCCGCTACGCAGACGACGACGCGTTCGAAACGGGCGATCGCGGTGACCAACGCGACGTAGGCGCGCTCGACCGAGCCGAGGTTCGGCGCCCAGTCGGTCCCATCATGCGGCCAGGCGACGAGCACGCCGTCCTGCGGCTCGAACTCGGCCGGCCAGCGGAATTCCATCGCGGGCGGCGTCAGTCGACCGGCTTCGGGCCCTGCTCGTAGGCCGTCGTGCGGTCGGGAACGCTGTAGATCACCTTGTCCCGCTCGAAATAGACGATGTACCCGTCGTACTGCCAGCGGTTGATCAGCGGCTGATGATGCGAGCCACCGCCCGCGGGGGACAATTCGGCGCGCGGCTCCCCGTAGCGGGACCGCACCTGCGCCATTGTCAGGCCCTGCTCGGGACGCGGCAGGTCTTCGGCGCGCTCGACCCGATCGATCAGGAGCGTATCGGCGTAAGCTGTGCCCGACAGCGCGAACGCTGCGAGGGCGGCCAGCGAGGTCATGCGCTTCATGAGCCACCTCCGGTTCGACTTGCATCGCATTGCGCGTCGATTCTGTCAGGGCCCGGCTGAATACGCCACGACGCGGGTCACGGAAGCGGGATCCACGTCAACCACCCGGCACCACGCGCGTTTGGATCCGCAGTGCCCGATTCCGGAACCCCGATGACGAGCGCCCGACGCAGCCTGTTCGACCGCCTGCTGGCCGCCGGCACTTCTGCCGCCAGCGCGAAGGCCTTGCCCCCGCCCGACCAGATCGGCCTGCTGCTCAACCGAGCGACGTTCGGACCGCGCGAAGAGGAAGTCGCGCGCGCGCGTGCCGTGGGCTACGACGCCTGGCTCGACGAGCAGCTCGCCTACGAGTCGATCGACGACCGCGCGATCGAGTCGCAGATCGCGGCGAACCTGCCGACGGTCGCGATGACGAACGGCCAGATCCTCGACCAGGTCCGGCTGAGCGGCCGCCAGAACCAGGCGCTCGACGAGCTGCGCGGCGCGATCCTGCTGCGGCAGGTCTTCAGCCCGCGCCAGCTCTACGAACAGATGGTCGAGTTCTGGGGCAACCACTTCGCGATGTTCCACGTCGACGGCGTGATGCGCTACTTCAAGACCGTCGACGACCGCGAGGTCGTGCGCCGGCACGCGCTCGGCAAGTTCGGCGACCTGTTGCGCGCGTCGGCGAAGAGCCCCGCGATGCTCTACTCGCTCGACAACTACACGAACGTCGTCGGCGGCCCGAACGAGAACTACGCGCGCGAGCTGATGGAGCTGCACACGCTCGGGATCGGCGGCGGCTACACCGAGCAGGACGTCAAGGAGGTCGCGCGCTGCTTCACCGGCTGGTCGATCACGGCGTTCGGCCGTGGCGCGACCGACGTGACGTACACCTTCAACGTGCCGCAGCACGACTTTGGCCCCAAGCGCGTGCTCGGCATCGACATCCCGCCGGGGCAGGGCGAGCGCGACGGCGAGCTCGTCATCGATGCGCTGCTCGCGCATCCCGAGACCGCGCGCTACCTCTCGACCAAGCTCGTTCGCCGCTTCGTGTCCGATGCGCCGCCGGCGTCGCTCGTCGATGCGGTCGCGGCGACCTACACCCAGAGCGGCGGCGACATCCGCTCGATGTTGCGCACGCTGTTCCGCTCGGCCGAGTTCAAGGCGTCGGCCGATGCGAAGTTCAAGCGTCCGGCCGAATACGTCATGTCGGTGCTTCGGGTTGCCGCGCCGGCGTTGACGGGCCAGTACGTCCGCGTCGTCGGCGAGCAGTTGTTCGCGCTCGGGCAGCTGCCGCACATGTGGCCGACGCCAGACGGCTACCCCGACATCGCGGGGCACTGGACCAACACGTCGGCGATGCTGAACCGGTGGAACTACGGGTTCGGGGTCGCCGAGAACAGCTACAACGGCACGATCCGGATCGACATGCCCGTGCTGATCGGCAATGCGCGCAGCGCCGAGCAGCTCGTCGACCGACTCGCGCAGCGGCTGCTCAGGCGCTCGCTGCTCGCCGCGGATCGCGACGCGCTGGTCTCGTTCGCCGCTGGCGGGATGCTCAGCCACCGGCCGTTGCGCGAGCCGACGCTGACCGCGCGTGCGCGCGAGCTCGTCGGGCTGATGCTCGGCTCCCCCTACTTCCAGTACCGTTGAGGAAGCGCGCATGACCTGCAATCGCCGCGATTTCTTCAAGCTCGCCGGGCTCGCGGGCGCCGCGAGCTTCGCGCCGCGCCTCGCGTTCGCACAGGACTCCGCCGTCGCGCGTTCGTCCGACACGCTCATCGTCATCTACCTGCGCGGCGGCATGGATGGCCTCAACGCCGTCGCGCCGTACGCGGACGCGAACTATTACCGGCTGCGCCCGACCGTCAACGTGCCGCGTCCCGGCACGGCGGGCGGCGCGCTCGACCTCGACGGATTCTTCGGGCTGCATCCGTCGCTCGCGCCGATCGAGCCGCTCTACCAGAGCGGTCGCCTCGCGGTCGTGCAGGCGGCCGGCTTCCGCCAGGCCTCGCGCTCGCACTTCGAATGCCAGGACCGCATGGAGCGCGCGACCCTGGATCTCACCTTAGTCTCGTCGGGCTGGCTCAACCGCCATCTCGAAACGGTCGGCATCGGTGAAACGTTCCAGGCCGTCGGAATGGGGCGCTCGGTCCAGGCCTCGCTGCGCGGCGCGGCGCCCGTCATCGGCCTTTCGACGATCGGCGAGTTCACGATCCGCACGACCTCGCAACGCAAGGGCGAGATCATGAATGCGTTCGCGTCGATCTACGACGACGCTTCCGCGCTCGCGTCGAGCTCGACGCAGGCGCTCGAGGCGGTCGACCAGCTCGCCGAAGCATCGCCTGCGAATTTCCCGGTGGAGGGCGGCGCGGTGTATCCCGCGACGACGTTCGCCTCGGCGATGAAGGAGATCGCGCAGCTCGTGAAGGCCGGGCTCGGCCTGCAGTACGCGTGCATCGACCTCGGTGGCTGGGACCACCACGACGACGAGGTCAACGAGCTGCCGCCGCTGCTCGACGAGCTGTCGCAGACGCTCGCGGCGCTCGACAAGGACCTCGGCGCCCGCATGGCGAACGTCACGGTCGTGACGATGACCGAGTTCGGACGGCGCGCGCGCGAGAACGCGTCGCGTGGCACCGACCACGGCGCCGGCTCGCTGATGATGCTGATGGGCGGCGGGGTCGTCGGGCGGACCGTCTATCGCGACTGGCCGGGGCTCGGCGATGCCGACCTGTACAACGGCGACCTCGACGTCACGACCGACTATCGCGCGGTGCTCGCGGAAATCCTCGAAAAGCGCATGGGCGGGACCGACCTCGCGAAGACGTTCCCGGGATACGCGCCACAGCCGGCGCTCGGGGCGCTGCTGCGCCGGTAGCACGGCAGGAAAACTGGCGTCACCCCGGCGAAGGCCGGGGCCCAGTGCCTTCGCAAGGTCCGTAAACGAAAAAAGCCGGCTTGCGCCGGCATTTTCGTTCGTGCCGCAACGACATCCGACTCAGCGCTGGCGCGCCTTGAAACGCGGATTCGACTTGCAGATCACGAAGACCTTGCCGCGGCGACGCACGATCTTGCAATCGCGGTGGCGCGCCTTGGCCGACTTGAGCGAGGAGAGCACTTTCATGACACGACCCTGGGTCTGGAACAAAAAAGGTCGGGCATTCTAGCCGTGGTCTGGCGGAAATGGAAGTCGGCTCAAGGACTTCGCGCTTGCGGCCGCCCGCCCGGCACCCGGGCCGTGGCGAGGCGCGCTTCAGCCGGTTCATACGCGCGTTTCAATGCTGCGGCGCCGCACGCTATGATCCGCGCTCGCATCCGGAGATCGAAATGGCCCGCGGCTACAACTTCAGCTCGGGTCCGGCGGCGTTGCCGGAACCGGTCCTGCGACAGGTGCGGGACGAGTTGCTCGAATGGGGCGGCGAGCGCGCTTCGGTCATCGAAGTGAGCCATCGCGGCAAGGCGTTCGTCGCGCTCGCGGAGGAATCCGAGCGCGACCTGCGCGAATTGCTCGCGGTCCCGGCGAACTACAAGGTGCTGTTCCTGCAGGGCGGCGCGACGGCGCATTTCGCGCTGCTGCCGATGAACTTCGCGCGCGGCGTCTCGACCGATCACGTCGTCACCGGGCAGTGGAGCCAGAAGGCGCACAAGGAGAGCAGCGCGGTCGTCGCGTCGCGGATCGCGGCGTCCTCCGAGGGCGACGCGTTCCGCTCGATCCCGGCGCGTTCGGAGTGGGAGCTCGACCCGCGCGCGGCCTACGTCCACATCGCGGCGAACGAAACGATCGGCGGCGTCGAGTTCCACGGTGCACCCGATACCGGGTCCGTGCCGCTCGTGGCGGACATGTCGTCGAACATCCTCTCTCGCCCGATCGACGTGTCGAAGTACGGCGTCGTCTACGCGGGTGCGCAGAAGAATATCGGCGCGTCGGGCCTCGTCGTGCTGATCGTTCGCGACGACCTGCTCGAGCGCTGCCCGAAGGATCTTCCGAACATCTTCAACTACGCGGCGCACGCGAAGGAAGGCTCGCTGCTGAACACGCCGAACACGTTCGGCTGGTACGTCGCGGCGCTCGTGTTCAAGTGGTTGAAGCAGAACGGCGGGATCGAGGAGATCGGCCGGCGCAACGCCGCGAAGGCCGCGCTGCTCTACGACTACATCGATGCGTCGGGCTTCTATTCGAATCCGATCGAGCGCAGCGTCCGCTCGCGCATGAACGTCCCGTTCCGGCTCCGCGACGAGGCGCTCGACGACGCGTTCCTCGCCGAGTCGAAGCAGGCCGGGCTGCTCGCGCTGAAGGGCCATCGCGCGGTCGGCGGGATGCGCGCGTCGATCTACAACGCGATGCCGCTCGAAGGCGTGCAGGCGCTCGTCGATTTCATGAAGGATTTCGCGCGCCGCAATGGTTGAGGGCTGAGGGTCGAGGTGCGAGGCGCGCACTCTGCCCTCCCAGGGCGTCATCCCGGCGCAGGCCGGGATCCAGC
>DATLNY010000385.1:0-3429 GCA_035536495.1 Candidatus Saccharimonadia bacterium
GACGTGCGCATCATCACGGCGACCAATCGCGTGTTGCCCGAGCTCGTCAAGCAGGGCGCGTTCCGCGAAGACCTGCTCTATCGCCTCAACGTGATCTCGCTGACGCTGCCGCCGCTGCGCGAGCGCCGCGACGACGTGCCGCGCCTCGCCGACCGCTTCCTCGCGAAGTTCGTCGCCGCGTACCGGCGGCCCTCGCGCGGCTTCACCGACGCGGCGCTGAGCCTGCTGCGCACGTACCAGTGGCCCGGCAACGTGCGCGAGCTGCGCAATGCGATCGAGCGCGCGGCGATCATCTGCACGGACGAGAAGGTCGACGTGCGCCACCTCGCGCTCGACGGCGCGAAATCCGAAACGACGGGCTCGGCCCGGGTCGGCTCGCAGGTCTCGCTCGCGGACCTCGAGCGCGCGCACATCGAGGCGGTGCTCGCGACGACGACGACGCTCGAAGAAGCGGCCGCGACGCTCGGGATCGACGTCTCGACGCTGTATCGCAAGCGCAAGCAGTTCGGGTTCTAGGGCACGCCGAGGCGCTCCTGGAAGCGATGGAGCCGGGCATGCCGCGACGGTGCAGCACCTGCGGGCGACGACCGGCCGCGGCGCCGCGATGAAGCGCGCACCCGGCAATCGGCTGCGGCTGCGCACGCGCCTGGTCATCGCCTACGGCGCGGTGCTGCTCGTCGCGCTCGCCGCGATCGCGACCGCGGTCTTCACGACGGTCGACAACGCGCGCGCGAGCGCCGAGGCGGTACGGGTCTCGAGCGAAGGCATCCGCAACTCGAACCGCGTCTGGAAGCTGCTCGGCGACCTCGGCACCGAGCTGTTCGAGCGCTCCGTCACCGGCCAGTACGACGCGAGGAACATCGCGCGGATCGAGCGCGAGGTCCGCGAGGCGCTCGCGGCTGCGCGCGGTCTGTCCGGCGGGCAGCGCAGCGAGCCACTGATCGCGCGCGTCGCGGCGGATTTCGACGCGCTCGTCGACGCGTACCAGCGCATCGGGCCCGAGGCAGGCCTCGATCCCGCCCTGCCGCTGCTGCTCGCGCGTGCGCGCGACGGCTCGATCGAGATGACGCACGCGAGCCTCGGCGTGCTCGACGAATCGACGCGTGTCGCGCACGCACGCGCGTCGAAGGTCGCGTTGCTGCTCGGCGCGACGACCGGCGTCATCCTGCTGATCGGCATCTGGGTGTCGATCCGCATCGCACGCAGCATGACCGACCCGCTCGACGCGATGGTCGAAGGCGCGCGCCGCTACGCCGGTGGCGCGTTCGACTATCGCGTGCCCGAATCGGGCGTGCACGAGGTCGACGCGCTCGGCGAGCGCTTCAACTGGATGGCCGAGGCACTCGAGCGCCTGCGCGCGACCGACATCGAGCGCGTCGTGCGCGAGCAGCGCCGCAACGAGACCGTGCTCGAGAGCATCGACGACGGCCTCGTGATCCTCGACGCGCACGCGCGGGTGCAGCGCGCGAACCCCGTCGCGCTGCGCCAGATCGGCGAGGCGCGAGAAGTCGTGGCCGGGCGGCCGCTGCAGGACCTGCTGCCCGACCCCGGGCTGCGTGCGCACATCGAGTCGGCGCTCGCCGCGAGCGGGCGCGACGTGCTCGCGGGCGAGTTCGCGCTCGACGTGTCGGACTCGCCGCGCCGCGTCGGCTATTCGCTCGTGCCGTTCCACGACGGCACCGATCCCGGCCTCGTGCTCGTGCTTCGCGACGTCACCGAGCAGCGCGCGTTCGAGGCGCTGCGCACGCAGTTCGTGCTGCGCGCCTCGCACGAGCTGCGTACGCCGCTGACCGGCCTGCGCATGGCGTTCGACCTGCTCGACCGGAAATTCCCGGTGCAGCCCGGGTCGCGCGAGGCCGAGCTGCTCGTGACGATCAAGCAGGAGCTCGCGCGCCTCGCGCAGCTCATCACGGACCTCGTCGACCTTTCCAGGCTCTACGCCGAGACGACCGAGGTCGACCTCGCCGACGTGCGCGTAGCGGAGCTCGTCGACGCGGCGCGCGCGCGACACGCGGAGCGCATCGCGCAGACCGGCGTGACGCTCGCGGTCGACGACCAGTGCCCGGACTGCGTCGTGCGCGCGGACCGTGCGCATCTCGATCGCGTGTTCGACAGCCTGCTCGACAATGCGCTGCGCGCGAGCCCCGGTGGCGGCACGATCGAGCTGCGCGCACGCCGGTACGGCGGCGAGGCGCGTTTCGAGATCCACGACCAGGGCGCGGGCATCCCGCTCGGCCTGCAGGCGCGCATCTTCGAGCCGTTCACGCAATTCGGCTCGCCGGGCACCGGTGCGGGCCTCGGCCTGTCGCTGAGCCGCGAGATCGTCGCGCGCCATCGCGGCCGCATCGAGCTGCACTCCGAGCCGGGCCAGGGCGCGTGTTTCTCGTTCGCGATCCCGCTGGCCTGACCCGTCCGGCCTGCGCGGTGCCCGCGATCGCCGCCGCCCGCCGAAAGGGGGCCGAGGCGGTTCACCGCGCCTGATTGCCTTGGGCCGCCTTTCCGGCGCCGCGCGCGGATAGAATCGAGCCGGGCATTCCCGGGGAGACCAGCATGAACACGACCGTCGCCGAGCTGCGGCCGACCTTGCGCGAGCGCGTGCGTGCGCTGATCGAGAACCCGCGCTTCGACCAGATGATCATCGCGCTGATCGTCCTCAATGCGATCACGCTCGGCATGGAGGCCGTACCGTCGCTCGAAAGCCGCTACGCGCCGCTGCTGTCGGTGTTCGACAATTTCGCCCTGTGGGTGTTCACCGCGGAGCTCGCGCTGCGCTTCTTCGTCTACCGCAGCCGTTTCTTCATGGACCCGTGGCGGGTGTTCGATTTCATCGTCGTCGGGATCTCGTGGGTGCCTGCGGCGGGCGCCTTCAATGTCTTGCGGGCACTGCGCGTGCTGCGCGTGCTGCGGCTGGTGTCGATGGTGCCGTCGATGCGCGGCGTGGTGCAGGCGCTGCTCGGCGCGTTGCCGGGGATGGCGTCGATCATCGGCCTGCTGTTCATGGTCATCTACATCGGGTCGGTGATGGCGTCGAAATTGTTCGGGGATGTCGCGCCGGAGTTCTTCGGCGGGCTCGGCCCTTCGCTGTTCACGCTGTTCCAGATCATGACGGTCGAGGGCTGGCCCGACATCGCGCGCGAGGTGATGGAGCACAAGCCCTACGCGTGGATCTTCTTCGTCGGCTACCTGCTCGTCGCGACATTCATGGTGCTGAACCTCTTCATCGCCGTCGTCGTCAATGCGATGCAGTCGCAGGTCGCCGACGACCTCAAGGAGGAGGAAGAGGTCCACACGCAGCAGATCCTGCGCGAGGTGCGCGAGCTGCGCGTCGAGATCCAGGCGCTGCGCGGGCGTTCCTGACGCGGGCTGCTTAGGCGCTTCGGCGAAGCGCCGGACGGGAAGCGGGGTTCCGAAAACCGACGTGAACCCATC
>DATLNY010000386.1:0-5785 GCA_035536495.1 Candidatus Saccharimonadia bacterium
AAACAGGGACGTTTTTGACAAGCCCCCAGGGACGGGTTCACGGCGTGTTTCGGCCAAGGGATCCCCGCCGAGCACCGCAACGCGCAAACGCAACACGCCGATTCTGCAACACCGAAAGCGTTCACCAGATCGGGCGGTTGAAATCGAACTCCGGCTCACGCTGCGCGCGGCCGAGACCGTCGCCACTTCCGTAGTCGATGCCGAGCCGGATGAGGATGTGCGCGCGCTCGATCGAATCGACGCTCGGCGCGATCACCGCGGCGCCGAGATGGTGTGCCTTGCGCACGAGCGCGAGCATCGTGTTGCTCACTGCGTTCGCGTTCGTCGTGTTCAGCACGAGCTCGGGATCGAGCCGCAGGAAATCGACCGAGAGGTGGTTGAGCAGGTGCACGGCGGCCCAGTCGCGGCCGAAGTCGCAGAGCCCGAGCCGGACGCCCGCGGCGCGCAGCCGCGCGAGCGGCGCTTCGAGCTGCTCGCGCCGGTCGAGCAGCTGTCCGCTCGGGAGCTCGAGCGTGAGGCCCGTGCCGGACAGGTTGCGCGCCGCGAGCTCGCCGGTCAGCCAGTCGACCAGCACCGTGTCCTCGAGGCTCGCTGCGGCGATCGGCATGAAGATGCGGATCTGCTTGCCGAGCTTGAGGCGCTGCTCGCGCGCGTCGAGCGCCGCGGTGAGCCGACGTCGCTCGATCTCGCGCAGCGCGCCGAGCTCGTGGGCGACCGGCGCGTAGATGCCGTATTCGGCGCGCGCAGTCGGCTCCTGCGTGCTGACGAGGTTGAGGTCGAGGTCGAATTGCCCGAAGAGCTTGCCCGACAGCGGTACGAGCGGACGGAACTCGATCCGCGCGTTGTCGTCGCGCCACGGGCGCGAGAGCACTGCCCGAACCGCGAGCTCCGGGCTCGGGCGGACGAGCGAGAAGTCGTTCGGCTCGTACCAGAGCACGCGGTTGCCGCCGACGCGCTGCGCCGCGCCGGCCGCGGCATCGGCGCGCGCGACGCGTGCGTCGACGTCGGGCTCGGTTTCGTCGAGCGACGTGATGCCGATGCTCGCCGTCAGCATGAGGTTGGCGCCCTGGCTGGTCCCGGCCTGGCGCTGAGAGAACTTCTGCCGCAGGCGCTCGGCGAGCTCGGTGACCTGGTCGCGGTGGTCGCGCGCGACGAGCAGCAGGTACGCGAAATCGCGCATCGCGGCCGCCATGTCGCCGCGCGAGAGCGTCTCGCGGAACACCTGCGCGATCTCGCTCTCGACCTGCGCGAGGCCGGAAAGCCCGATCGTCTCGCGCAGCTGTTCGACGCGGTCGAACGCGATGAACATCAGCGCAGCGCCCCGGCCGATGTCGCTCTGCCCGATGTGCTCGATCAGGTGCGAGCGCAGGAACAGGCCCGTGCGCGAATCGCGTCCGGCGGTCTGGCCGGCCTGTCCACGCAACCATTGCGCGCGGCGCACGCGGCTCGTGATGACGCTGACGAGATGGCGCGGCTTCAACGGCTTGACGAGCACCTCGTCGGCGCCCGCGGCGATCGCGTCGAAGCGCTGCGTTTCGTCCTCGTCGTCGGCGAACAGCACGATGGGCAGCGTCGCGAACTCGGGCTGCTGGTGCAGCACCTGCACGAGCTCGAAACCGCGCGCGTCGGGCAGGTCGAAATCGACCACCGCGATGTCCGGCCGGAACTCGGTCGCGGCCGAAAGCGCCCCCTGGGCGTCGAATGCGAGCCGCGCCGTCATGCCCTGTTCCATCATCCAGCGGCCGCACTGCGCAGCGTGCTCGCGGTTCGCGTCGACGAGCAGCACGCGATACGGCGTCGCCTGCTCGCGTCCGAGCAGCTCCTCGATCCGCGCGACGATCCGGTAGCTGTCGAGCGGCGCGCCGAAGTACGCCGACGCGCCGGCGCGCATCGCGAGCAGCCGGTGCGTCAGGTCGCGCGTGCCCGAAAGCACGAGCAGCGCCGGTCCGAGCGGCGAGCCGATCGCCGCGTCGCCGAGCCGTGCCGAAAGCCGCGGCAGCGCGCGCAGTCGCTGCGCATTGATCAGCAGCACGCCGGGACGGGTGACCTCGAGCCACGCTTCGAGGTCGCTCGTGTCGGAGAAATGCCGCACGAGGTAGCCGCGTTCCGACAGCGTCGCGGTGAGGCCGGGCGCGAGCGTGTCGGCGACGTCGAGGATCGCGACGGCGTTGCGTTGCTCGGCGGCGCGCGCGCGCCGCTCGGGCATCGCGACGACGGTGTCGCCGGACGACTCGGGCTCGATCGGGAAATCGCTGCCGGTCACTGCGCGCAGCAGCTGGTGCAGCTTGTCGATCTGCGTCCGCGTCGGCAGCAGCGCGCCGTCGGCGAACACCGCGAGGTACGCCGAGAGGTCGCCGATGCGTTCGGCGAGCTCGCCGTGGGAGTCTTCGAGCAGCTCGTCGATCTCGGCCGCGAACGCGCGCGCGGCATCGACGTCCCAATGCTGCGCGAGCCGCTGCAGGCGGTCCGGCAACGCGGACAGGCGAACCGGCATCGCGCGCGACGCCGCGGTCGACGACTGGCTCATGCGGGCCCCTGTTCCCCCTCGCGGCGCGTGCGAGCGCGGCCCGTGCCGCGTGCCGGCCGGGTCCTCGATCGCGATCGGCCGCTGCTGCGCCGGAAGTAGTCGTGCACGCCTTCGACCATGCGGTCGCTAGCCTCTCACCTGGGCGCCCGCCCGGACGTGCTGCGGCTCACAGTATGCGCCGGTTCGGCGGCGCAAGGCGGGGCCCCTGGAGGCATAATCGCGTGCTTCCGAGGGGGGCGAAATGAAACGGAACCTGCACTGGCTGCTGCTCGTCGCGCTGCTCGTCGCGCTCGCGTTCGACGCGATCGTCTGGAGCGCGGCCGCGCAGATGCCCGGCAGCGGCATCCATCTCTATCGTTCCGCGCGGCGCGAAGCGCCGCTGACGTACTTCTACATGCTCGCGGGCCGCCCGCTGCGCGCCCTTCCGCCGCTGCGCGACTACGGCGATGCGTATGCGCAGCACGCGCTGTCGGGTGTTGCGGACGAAATCACGATGAAGCCCGAGCTCGCGATGGAAATCGCGCACGGCTCGGGATCGGCGGGCAAGCTCGCGACGCTGCAATGGATGCACTACGCGCCGCCGCTGCTGTTCGTCGCATGGCTCGTTGCGTACCTGCGACGCCCGAAGGCGGTGCACCTCGTCGCACGCCGTCGTTGATGCGCCCGGTCCTGTCACGCGCAGGAAGGACCTCCCACCGCGTGCTGCGGTGCCGCAACGAGTGTGACGCGGTTCGCAATACTCGCCCCGAGCACATATTTGCTGGGCGATGTTAGGCGAACCCTGCCAAAAGTAAGGCTACCGGGCGCAGGAATTTGCTGCAGCGCGTCAAAAGTTCTTTGCGCGTCAATGGCTTATGGGCGATTTTTCCGTTGACGCGGCGGCCGCGGCTGGCTATGGTCGCGCGCACTTCCGGCGGTCACTTGCCTGAAGGCTTGGCCCATAGGCGGGCGGATACCGCGGCGGCTTCACCGCCTCGCGCCCGCAAGCTCGCAAGGATGGTGCGCGCGATCCCGCGGGATCGCACGAGGACGTGCTGTTGTTCGGCACGGGGCCCCTCGGGATGCGCGCGATGCGAGCGACACCAGGCCACGAAGGAGCTGTCGCGATGCGGTCGCCGTGACGTCCACGGCGGACAGTTCGACACCTTCGGGTGGGGGATCAAAAATCGTGATTCAGAAGAACACTCGCAAGACGCTCCGCCGCAATGCGCTCGCGCTCGCCGCGATGGCAGCACTCGGACTTGCCGCGATCGACGCGAACGCCGCGCCGATGCAGTCCGCCTACCGCGACGCCCTGACCGGCGCGCTGGTACACGCCGATACGATCGATCCCGGGCAGACGTACAGTCGCCTGATCGTCAAGTACGAAAAGAATTCACCGCCGGGCCTCGACGTCGCAGAATCCCAGGCGAGCGCTGTGGCGCTCTCGCATGGGCTCGGTCGCCGCCTCGAATTCGTGCGGCGCCTCGCGACCGGCGCTGATCTCTTCGCCGTCGACGGCGCGCCGATGAACGCGGCCCAGGTCGAGGCGATGATGGCGAAGATCGCCCGCAACCCGCACGTCGACTACGTCGAGCCCGACGCGATGATGCAGGCGTTCCTGACGCCGAACGACACGCGCTACCCCGAGCAGTGGCACTACTTCGACGCCGTCGCCGGCATGAACGTGCCCGGTGCGTGGGACATCCACACGGGCACCGGCGTCACGGTCGCCGTGATCGACACCGGCATCACCCCGCACAGCGACCTGTCGGGGAACATCGTCGCGGGTTACGACTTCGTCTCGGACGCCACCGCGGCGCGCGACGGCAACGGGCGCGATTCGAACCCGAACGACGAAGGCGACTGGTACTCGGCCGGCGAGTGCGGCCAGGTCACCGGCTCGAACTCGTCGTGGCACGGCACGCACGTTGCCGGCACGATCTCAGCGGTCACGAACAACGCGAGCGGCGTCGCGGGCGTCGCGTACGGCGCGAAGGTCCAGGCGGTCCGCGTGCTTGCCAAGTGCGGCGGCTCGCTCGCCGACATCGCCGATGCGATCATCTGGGCTTCGGGCGGCACCGTCACCGGCATCACCGCGAACCCGACCCCCGCGCGCGTCATCAACATGTCGCTCGGCGGCAGCGGCGCTTGCGGCACGACCTACCAGGCTGCGATCGACAGCGCATTCTCGCGCGGCACGGTGACGGTCGTTGCGGCGGGCAACTCGAATGCCGACGTCGCGAACTTCCGTCCGGCGAACTGCAACAACACCGTGACGGTCGCTGCGTCCGACAAGGAAGGCAACCGCGCCTCGTACTCGAACTACGGCGCCGGCATCGACGTCACCGCCCCGGGCGGCGAGACGGCGACCTCGACCAAGGGCGTGCTTTCGAACCTCAATGCGGGCACGACGACGCAGGGTGCGGCGAGCTACGCGTTCTACCAGGGCACGTCGATGGCGGCCCCGCACGTCGCGGGCGTCGCGGCGCTGATCAAGGGCAAGGACAGCACGAAGACCCCGACGCAGATCCTCGACCTGCTCAAGGCGAACACGCGCGCGCTCGCGGGCACCTGCTCCGGCGGTTGCGGCGCTGGCCTCGTCGACGCGGCGAAGACGCTGCAGAACATCGCGGGTGGCGGCGGTGGCGGCGGCGGAAACACGCTGACCAACGGCGTCGCAGCGACCGGCCTTGCCGCTTCGACCGGCGGTGCGGTCAACTACACGATGGCGGTTCCGACCGGCGCATCGAACCTCAAGTTCGTGATTTCCGGTGGCACCGGCGACGCGGACATGTACGTCAAGTTCGGCTCCGCGCCGACGACGTCGAGCTACGACTGCCGTCCGTACCTGTCGGGCAACGCCGAAACGTGCAACATGGCGACCGCGACGGCCGGCACGTGGCACGTCATGGTGCAGGCCTATTCGACGTACTCGGGGGTCTCGCTGACCGGCAGCTACACGACCGGTGGCGGCACGGAGCCGTCGTTCTTCCAGAACACGGCCGACTACACGATTGCCGACAATGCGACGGTCGAGTCGCCGATCGCGGTCTCCGGCCGCACGGGTAATGCGCCGACGGGCCTCCGCGTCGCGGTCGACATCCGCCACACCTACATCGGCGACCTCAAGGTCGACCTCGTCGCGCCGGACGGCTCTGTCTACGTGCTGCACAACCGTACGGGCACGGGCACCGACAACATCCTCACGACCTATACCGTCAACGCATCGACCGAGGTCGCGAACGGCACGTGGAAGCTCCGCGTCAACGACAACGC
>DATLNY010000387.1:0-2600 GCA_035536495.1 Candidatus Saccharimonadia bacterium
AGCGCGAGCCGTTCGCCGAACGGTGTGAGCTTCGCGCCGACCTCGTAGTTCCGGCTGCGTTCCGGGTCGATCGCGGCGGTCGCCGCCGACAGCGTGAAGGTTTCGGCGGACGGGTTCTGCGAGGTCGATGCGAGCGCGTAGTACGACTGCGCGTCGTCGGGCTGGAACACGCCGCCGGCGCGCCAGCTCGTCATGCGGTCGTCGCGCGCGAGCGTGGCGCCGGTGAGGCGGTTCGTCAGCGTCGCATCGAAACGCTCGTGGCGCAGCCCCGCGATGACGCTCCAGCCGCCGCCGAGCAGCATGCGGTCCTGCAGCGAGAGCGCCCTCGTATCGGTGTCGACGGCGTTGTCGGCCGACAGCGGCGCGCCGTCGAGCGAGTCGGGCAGGGGTCCGAGCACGACCGATCCGGGATCGAACAGCGGCACCGACGGCAGCGCGGGCAGGCCCGCGCGGTCGCGCGTCGAAAAATCCTCGCGCGCGAGCTCGAGCCCCGCGTAGAGCTCGTGCCGCACGTCGCCGGTCTCGAGGTCGAACAGGAGGTCCGTGACGTTGAACGCGTTGCGCTGGTCGCCACCGCGCAGGATGTGGTTGCGCGTGACGCGCGTGTCGGCGTCGGGCGTCGCGTCGTTGATCGCGTTCGGCCGCACGACCCGGTAGAGCCGGTCGTAGTCGCCGACGACGCTCGTGTTGCGAAAGATCGCGCCGCTGCCGAACTCGTGCTCGACGCGCACGCGCGCCTCGGCGACGTCGACCCGGTAGATCGACTGGCGGCCCGCGCCGTAGTGGTGGTCGAACCCGACCGCGGCGGGCTCGCCGGTCGCGGTATTCATCGGGATGCCGTAGTCGAGCACGCCGTCGTGCTCGAGCGCGTAGGCGCCGGCATCGATCGTCGTCTGCCCCGATACCTCGAAGCGCGCGCTCGGTGCGAGCCCGCGTCGGCGCGCGTAGACCGTGTCGCGGAAGCTGTCGGAATCCTGGTACAGCGCGTTGATCCTGACGCCGACGCGCTCGTCGAGCGGCTGGTCGACGTCGGCCGTGATGCGGCCGAGCGATTCGCTGCCGGCCATCGCCGTCACGAGCCGCAGCGGCGAGCCGGAGGGCTTCTTCGCGATCGAGTTGACGATGCCGCCGGTTCCGCCGCGCCCGAACAGCATCGACGAGGCGCCCTTCAGCACTTCGACGCGCTCGACGTTGAACGTGTCGCGCACGTACTGCCCGTTGTCGCGCACGCCGTCGAGATACTGGTCGGTGCGCGCCGCGAAGCCGCGCAGCGCGATGCTGTCGCCGGTGAACCCGCCTTCGCCCGACGCGAGCGTGAGGCCCGCGACGTTGCGTAGCGCCTCGCTCAGCGACGTCGCCGCCTGCGTTTCGATCACCGCCGCCGGGACGACTGTCACGGCCTGCGGCACGTCGCGCAGCGGCGCCGGCGACTTTAGCCCCGTCGTGCTTTCGTCCGACTGGAACGGCGCGCGCGCCGAGGCTTCGACTTCGACGCGCTCGAGGGAACGCTCGCGCAGACGCTCGCGCGCGCGCTCGCCACGGGGCTCTGCGTCGACGGCGGGCTCGGCGAGGGCGCTGGCGGGCAGCGCTGCAGCGATCGCGAGGGCCAGCAGGCGTGGCCTGGCGCGGTGCTTCTTCATTCCTGGGTCCCTGGAGGCGAGCCCCGCAATGAAAACAGGAATGCGAATGATTCGCAACAACTCCGGCAGATCGACGTGCGCCGGGTGCCTGACTTGTGGCCCATTGCGTCATCGTTACGCGCGTACTACAACTGTAGTACGACACATGTAGTACTCCGATGACTGCCTCCGAAAACGACTCGGTCGCCCTGAGCGACCCGCAGATCTCCCTGATGCGCGTGCTGTGGACGCGCGGCGAAGCGTCGGTCGCCGACGCGGCCGCCGCGCTCGCGGCCGAGCGCAGGCTTGCGCACACGACCGTCGCGACGATGCTGACGCGACTCGAGAAACGCGGCCTCGTCGTCGCGCGGCGCGACGGGCGCCAGCTGCTGTATCGCGCGCGTCTTGCCGAGCACGAAGTGCGCCGCTCGATGGTGAGCGGCCTGCTGTCGACGCTGTTCGGGGGCGACGCGAAGGCGCTCGTCGCGCACCTGCTGCGCGAGGACGCGATCGAGCCCGGCGATCTCGAGCGCGTCCGGACGCTGCTCGCCGAGCGGGAGGATTCCGGTGGCTGAGACGATCCTGACGTGGTTCGCGACGTATCTGGTCCACAGCACGCTGCTGCTCTGCGGCGCGTGGTTGTTCGACTCGGTCCGCGTGTCGCGTTCGCCGGCGGCGCGCGAGTTCGTCTGGCGCATCGCGCTGTTCGGCGCATTCTTCACGACCGCGTTCGCGCACGGGACACTGCCGCAGGCCGCGTCTTCGGTCCCGGCATCGCCCGCGGCTGCTACTACCATCGCGGCGGCGAGCGTCGATACGTCGGACCTCGATGCGACGAGGACCGAAGCGTCGAGCAATCGGGCGAGCGCGCGCGACGCAGCACCCGTCGCTTCGCGCCCGGCGTCGATCGCCGCGACGGCGCGCGCGCCGGAGCGCGCCGTGCTCGAGCTGCCCGCGAGGCCCGCGCGCTGGCAGCCGGCG
>DATLNY010000388.1:0-9566 GCA_035536495.1 Candidatus Saccharimonadia bacterium
AGTCGTGGAAATTCAATCCCGAGGTCCGCAATGGTCGCGCGGTCGAGGGTTGGGTACTCGTGCCAATCTCATTCCGACTCAACGAAGGGTAACGCCATGTTGCAAGACCCCACTTCCGCCCAGCCGGTGGATCCGAACGCGCCACCCGCGCCGGCCACCGATCCGGCCACGGCGCCGGTCGACATGGCCGCCCCCGCGGCCGATCCGTCCCTCGCACCTGCTGCGGTCGACCCCACGATGGGCGCCGAAACGAGCGGGTCCGCCGTGCCCGGTGCCGTCGATTCCGACGCCGCGGCACTGCAGCAGATGGATTTCGCGCATCTGCTGCAGAACCTCGACTGGCTCGGCTGGGTCGTGCTCGTCACGCTCGTCGTGATGTCGATCGGCAGCTGGTTCTACATCGTCGTCAACGCGATCCGTAACGTGTCGATCACGTCGCGGATGGACCGCGTCATCCGCACGTTCTGGGAGACGCCGTCGGCCGCCGACGCGGTGCGCTTCATGGAAGAGCAGCCGAAGTCCGAGCCGTTCTCGAAGATCGCGCTCGAGTGCGCGTCGGCCGCGGCGCACCACCAGCGCCACGAAGGCTCGCGGCTCGTCGAGGCGCTCAACCGCTCGGAGTTCATCGACCGCGCGCTGCGCCAGGCCGTCACGCGCGAGAGCTCGAAGCTCGAGACGGGCTTGACGCTGCTCGCGACGGTCGGTTCGTCCGCGCCGTTCGTCGGTCTGCTCGGCACCGTCTGGGGCATCTACCACGCGCTGATCCGCATCGGTGCGTCGGGCCAGGCCTCGATCGACGTCGTCGCAGGTCCGGTCGGCGAAGCGCTGATCATGACCGCGCTGGGTCTCTTCGTCGCGATCCCCGCGGTGCTCGCGTACAACTTCTTCGTGCGCAGCAACCGCAAGATCAACGCGAAGTTCGACGAGTTCGCGCACGACCTGCACGACTTCTTCGCGACCGGCTCGCGCGTCGAAGGCGCGGCGCCGAAGGCGGCGGTCCGCAAGTAACCGGCTCGGGACGGGCGCAAGCCCGTCCCGGTCCTTCCACCTCGGGACGGGCGCTGCCCGTCCCGGCTCGTTCGATACGGAAAGCGCGCACCATGGCGATGTCAGGCGGCAGCACCATCAACGACGGCGGCGTGATGGCCGAGATCAACGTCACGCCCCTCGTGGACGTGATGCTCGTGCTGCTGATCATCTTCATGATCACGGCGCCGCTGATGGCGCACAAGGTCAAGATCGAGCTGCCCGAGGCGGTCGCCGTGCCGAACGTGCAGGAGCCGCGCACGATCACGCTCGCGTTGAAGAACACCGGCGAGGTCTTCTGGAACGACGATGCCGTCACGCGCGAATGGCTGCAGACGCAGTTGCGCGTCGAGGCCCGGCGCGAGCCGCAGCCGGAGATCCAGCTGCGTGCCGACAAGGACACCGAGTACGGTGAGGTCCTGAAGTACGTCGCGGTCGCGAAGAATTCCGGCATGAAGAAGATCGGCTTCATCACGACGCCGGGCACGTAGAGCGCAACGACATGGCATTCACCAACAGCACCAGCAACGCCGGCCCGATGTCGGACATGAACGTGACGCCGCTCGTCGACGTCATGCTCGTGCTGCTGATCATCTTCATGATCACGGCGCCGATCATGGCTCACCGCATCGAGATCGACCTGCCGCAGCCGACGACCGCGCCGCCGCCGCCGATCGACCCGCCCGATCCGGTCAAGCTCGTCATCAAGGAGACGGGCGACCTGTTCTGGAACGACCAGCCGATGATCCGTCAGGCGCTCGAGCCGCAGCTGCGGATCGAGGCGTCCAAGGATCCTCAGCCCGAGATCCGCATCGACGCCGAGCCGCGCACGCACTACGAAACCGTCGCGGAAGTGCTCGCGACCGCGAAGAACGTCGGCATCACGAAGCTCGCGTTCGAGAACATGCCGAGCGGCTTCTAGCAACCGCATACGTTCGCAACACCAGCGCCGCCGGGCTCGCGCCCGGCGGTTTTTTTTTGGCGCGCCGTCAACCGGCCTGCGCGGCGTCGATCACGCGCAGGTAATTGCGAACGGTCGCATCGAGCCCGTCGTGCAAGGCTTCGCCGATCAGCGCATGGCCGATCGAAACCTCGAGCACGCGCGGCACGTGACGCAGGAACGCCCCGAGGTTGCGCTGGTCGAGGTCATGCCCGGCATTGACGCCGAGGCCCGCGGCTTGCGCGCGCATCGCCGTGCGCGCGCAGCGATCGAGCGAGGCGCCCGCGTTCCCGGCCGCCGCGCCCTGCGCATACGGGCCGGTGTAGAGCTCGATGCGGTCGGCGCCGAGCTCCGCGGCGCGCTCGACCGCGGCGGCGTCCTCGTCGACGAACAGGCTCACGCGGACGCCGAGTGCGCGCAGCGACGCGACGAGCGGGGCAAGCCGCGCCGCATCGCGCGCGAGGTCGAAGCCGTGGTCGGAGGTCAGCTGCGCGTCGCCGTCCGGCACGAGCGTGACCTGCGCGGGCCGCGCTCGCTCGACCAGCGCGAGCAGTCCCGGGTAACCGCGCTCGTTCGGCGGCGCGAACGGGTTGCCCTCGATGTTGAGCTCGACCGACGCGGCGGTCGACGCGAGCATGTCGACGTCGGCGGGCGTGATGTGCCGCAAGTCGGGTCGCGGGTGCACGGTGATGCCGTGCGCGCCGGCGGCGATGCAAGCCCGCGCGGCCGCCGCGACGTCCGGCGTCGCACCACCGCGCGAGTTGCGCAGCACGGCGACCTTGTTGACGTTGACCGACAGCTTCGTCATCGCGCGCCATCATAAGCGCGCCGACGCGTCGTCGGACGAAGCCTCAGCGGCAGGCCTCGTCGATCTCCTTCCAGACCACCGGATCCCAGTAGCCGTTGCGGATGATGTCGCGCTCGCGGCCCTCGTTGAGGTGCGACGCGACGAGATAGGTCGTGTGCGGCCGCACGTCGATCGTGAACACCTTCGACTTGTGGCGGCGAGCGCGCGTGTAGGTGCCGGGCAGGTCCTGGTCGTCGATCTGCTCGGCGACCTCGACCTCGTGCGGGCCGGGCGCGACGCGATAGGTGTCCTGCCGCGCGGTGCCGGGGATCTCGCCGTCGATCGCGAGGATCTTCGCTGCATAGAGATCCTGCGAGCGCGGCGCGACATGGAACACGCTGATGCGCCCGCAACCGTGCTCGGTCGACGCCGGCACGGCCGCAGCGACGCTGCGCGCGGCGGCAACCGGCGCATTCGATGCGACGAGCTTGCCCTCGCCGAGCTCGAGCCGCATCGCGGGGATGAATCGCGGCGTGACGTCGCGCGCGAGCTCGAGCGTGCGCCCGTCGCGCAGCACGGTCAGCGCGAGCGTGCCGCCTTCGTCGAGCGCCTCGACTTCGGCCCGCACGCGCGCAACCGCGAGCGCCGTGCCGTCGCCGGCGCGCCCGAGGCCGGCGAGCGGCTTGCCGTTGATCGACGTCAGCACGTCGCCGGCGCGCAAGCCCAGACGTTGCGCATCGCCGCCCGCGAGCGTGCCGAGCACGGGCAGGCCCTGCTCGGCCGCGCTGCGGCTGTCGACGAGCAGCCCGACGTTGACGACGCGCTCCGCGGGCACCGCGACGCTGAGCGCGATCTGCTCGGCCGCCGTATCGCCGAACGCGCCGGCTTCGATGACGCGTGCGACCGCGTCCTGCACTTCGCGCCGCAGCATCGCCTCGGGATCGGCCTCGACGGAAACCGTGGCGAGCGGCATCGGCACCGGCACCCCGGCGACGTCGGCGTGCGCACTGCCGAGTGCGGCGAGCAGTACGGCCGAGAGTGGGACGAGCATGGGACGGTTCATCGCGGACAACCTCCGATTCTCGAGCAGATTCTGGAGCAGCAATTGTCTGGCAGCAGACGGGTTACGTATCAGGACGTTCAGATGCGGACCAGCGTCGCGGCGTGACGGTACGCGACCAGCAGGGCAGCGAGCCGCTCGGTGCGGGCACGCCATAGGATTTCGAGCTCATCCGGCGTCGCGCGTTCGTCGTAGGCCGACTGCAACGCGACATCGACGACGGCGAGCTCGCGCTCGAGCGACAGCACGTCGGGATTCGCGACGCGCACACCGCGCGCCGCGGCGAGCTCCGCTTCGAGGCTGCGCGCCTGCGCGACGTGGGCGGCGAGGCGCGGCTCGGGCCCGGGCTGCTGCCGCGCGACGAACAGCGACCCCGCGAGCGCAAGCGCCGCGAGCGTCGCCGCGATCGCCCACACCGGCTTGCGCCGGACCGGTGTTGCACGCGCGGCGACGATGCGCGGCCACAATGTGTCGGACGGCTCGAAGCGCGGCAGTCGATCCAGCGCGCCGCGCAGGCGATCGAGCGCAATCTCATCGAGCATCGACTTCTCCCGCCGTTTGCGGCGCGACCACCAGGCTCAATCGGTGCAGCGCGCGCGCGAGCACCGATTTCGAATAACTCTCGCTCTGGCCGAGCATCGACCCGAGCTCGGCATGCGTATAGCCCTCGAGCGCGTGCAGCACGACGACCGCGCGCGCGCGCGCCGGCAGCCGCATCAGCATCTGCCACGCCTCGACCTGGTCCTCGGCGAGACCGCCGGGCGAGGGCGCTGCCTCACTGCGCGCGCCGTCGTCGCTCGTGAGCCAGTTGCGCCGCCGCAGCTCGTCGACCGTCGCGTTCGCGACCGAGCGGCGCAGCCAGGCGCCGAACGGCGCATCGCCACGAAAGCGTCGGATCGAATCGAACAGCCGCACGAACACCTCCTGGACCACGTCTTCCGCGCCGGCGACGTCGCCGAGCACGCGCAGCGCGAGGTTGAAGCACGCGCCGCGATAGCGCCGATAGATCTCGGCGAACGCCGCGGCCTCGCCGCGCTGGGCACGCCCGAGCGTCATCGCGTCGAGCGGCTCGTAGAAAGGGTTCGCGTCGGGCATGGCCTCGGCTTTCGGGGTGAAGACGCGCGAGCACCGATAGCCGTCGCATCCGGGCCGACGAGCCGGCTTGCGCGGCGGGGTTCGAGTTGAGAGCCTAGTGCCATGTCACCGCCACGCTCCACAGGGGGATGCGTCGGCAGGCTCCGCCAGGTCGTCGGCTCGGCCGCGCTCGCCGCGTTGTTGCTCCTGTCCTCGCCGAAAGGCCACGCAGCCGCGCTGCCGGGCGGCATGCCGCTGATGGCGCGCTACACCGCGAACGACTATCCCGGGGCGCCGGCGAACTTCGCCGTCGTCGGCGATCCACGCGGCATGGTCTGGGCCGGCAACAGCGAGGGCCTGCTGCGGTTCGCCGGCGGCCGCTGGGACCTCGTCGAGCTACCGGGCCGCTCGCCCGCGCGCGCGATGGCGATCGGACCGGACGGCGCGCTGTACGTCGGTGGCTACGACCGGATCGGCCGCGTCGAGGAGCTTCCGAGCGGCGAGGTCGCCTACGTCGACCTGCACGCCCGCTTCGAGGGCCTGCCCGAGGGCGAAGCCGTAGGCAACGTCTGGGATGTGCTCGCGACCCCCGACGGCGTCTGGTTCCGCGCCGAGCACCGCATGTTCTGGCTCGGCGCCGACGGGGCGACGCGCAGCTGGCCCCTGCCCGATACCTTGCGCGGCGTGCACGCGATCGGCCGGGACATCTACGCGCGCATCCACGGCGGCGGCTTGACCCGCTTCCGCAACGGCGAATTCGAGCCGCTGCCCGGCGGCGAGCACTTCGCGACGCGCTCGTTCAACGCCGCGTTCGCGGCCGAGGGCGAGGAGCTGCTGCTGCTCTCCGTCGATGGCTTCTTCCGCGCCGACGCGCGCGGCATCACGCCGGTCCCGACCGCGCACGACGCGCTGTTGCGCGAACGCCGCCCCTACACCGCGCTGCGGCTGCCCGACGGCGGCTACGCGATCGGCACGAGCAGCGGCCACGTGCTGCACTTCGGCCCGACACTCGCGCTCGTCGGCGATTATGCGATCGATCCCTACGCGGTCATCGCGATGGGGCTCGACCGCGAGGGCGGCGTCTGGGTCGCGACCGAAGGCGGGCTGGTGCGGCTGTCGCTGCCCTCGCCGTGGACGATGTTCGGGTCGGCCGACGGGCTGCGCGGGCAGCTCGCCGACGCGATCTGGTTCGACGGCGCGCTCTATGTCGCGAGCACGGCCGGCTTGTTCCGCGCCGAGGGCGCCGGCCCGGAATCGTCGCAATTCGTGCGCCGCGACGCGCCCGATGCCGAAGTCTGGGACCTCGAGTCGACGCCGGCGGGCCTGCTCGTCGCGGCGCGCAATGGCGCGTACCTCGAGCACGGCGGCAAGATCGCGCCCATCACCGACGCAGCCGACGTCTACTGGATCCGGCGCTCGCTGCACCGGCCCGACGAAGCCTACGCGATCGCCGAGAGCGCGGTGCTCGTGCTCGCGGCGCGAGGCGACAGCTACGCAGTCCGGGAAGAGATCGACCTCGGCGTGACCAGCGTGTCGTCGTATGTCGAACACGCCGAGGGCGAGCTGTGGGTCGGCGACTCGCGCGGCGGCCCGATCCGGATCACGCTGCCGGCGGAGGGCAGGGGCGCGCCATCGCAGCAACGCTACGGCGCCGAATCGGGCCTCGCGATCGACCCCGAGCTCGGCACCGTGCTGTTCGACCTCGAGGGTCGTCTGCACGTCGCGTCCGGCCCCGCATTCTCGCTGTACGACGGCACGCGCTTCGCGCCGACCGACGCGCAGGGGCTCGCCAAGGCCGTCGATCGGCCGATGGAACTGATCGTGCGCAACGCGCCGGGTGGCAACTACGCGCTGACGTCGCGGGCCCTGCTGTATCGCGCGCGCGGCGCGCAGCAATGGGAGCCGATCTACCTCGACACGGCGGTCGCGCGCGGATTCGTCGATCTCAACGCCGAGGCTTCCGGCGTGATGCGCCTCATCACGTGGGGCGGCGTGCTGCAGTACGACCCCAACGTGCCCGCGCTGCCGAAGCCCGAGCTCGAGGCGAGCCTGCGGCGCGCCGAGGCGATCGGGCCCGACGGCCGGATCGCATCGTTGCCGATCACGTCCACCGGTGCGGTCGAGGTGCCGGCGCGGCACGCGCTGAAGTTCAGCTTCGAGCTTTTGTCGGCCGATCCCGGGCGCGAGTTCCGCTATCGCGTCGCGGGCCTCGAGGACGACTGGCGGGAATGGGGAGAAGAATCCGAGCTCGCGCTCGCGGCGATGCGCAAGGGCGACTATCGGCTCGAGCTCGAGGCGCGCTCGAAGAGCGGCCGCGTCGCGCGTCCGCTGTCGTACCGTTTCAGCGTCGCGCCGGCGTGGTACGAGCAGCGCGCGACGCAGGTGCTCGCCGGCCTCGCCGCGCTCGCGCTTGCGCTCGGGTTCGCGCGCTACTACGCGTTGCGTCGTGTCGCACGCATCGAGCAGCGCAATCGGCGGCTCGAAGCGACGATCGGCGAGCGCACGCGCGAGCTCGAGCGCGCCAACGCGCAGCTCGCGCGGCTCGCGACGCTCGACGGCCTCACTGCCGTGCCGAACCGGCGCGGCTTCGACGCGTTCCTCGACCAGCACTGGGGCGAATGCCGCGCCGCGGGCGCGCCGCTCTCGCTGCTGATGATCGACGTCGATCACTTCAAGAAATTCAACGACCGCCACGGCCATCTCGCCGGCGACGAGGCGCTGCGCGCGGTCGCGCTCGAGCTCGCCCGCTTCGCGAGCGGCGAGCGCGAGATGCTCGCGCGCTTCGGCGGCGAGGAGTTCGCGATGGTGTTGTCCGGCGCGACGCTCGAGTCGGCGCTCGAGCGCGCGCGCTACGTGCGCGACCATTTCGCCGAGCGCACCGACGTCGACGGCCTGACGCTGTCGATCGGCGTCGCGTCCTGCGTGCCCGAGATCGGCATGGCGCCGCGCCAGTTGATCGACGTCGCCGACGCGGCGCTCTACCTCGCGAAACGCAACGGCCGCAATCGCGTCGAGGCGCAGCGCGCCGCCTAGAAGTCGAACGTTTCGGCGAGCGGACCGCAGGCGCCATCCCGCCGGTGTGGAGCGTCCCCCGGCACCGATCCCTCGCCCGTGCACCAGGCGCGAACGCTGCGCGGGCCGCCGTGCCACGCGAGCGCGCCGAGATGATCCCCCGGCACGTCGAACGACACGACCGACCATGGCATGAATGCTGCGGCGGGTCCTTCGAGCGTGCGCACGCCGCGCACGCCGGCGGCGTCGAGCTCGAGCTCGATGCGCGCGAGCCCGTACGCGATGCCGCGGCCGATCGCCTTGACGACGGCCTCCTTGCCCGCCCATGCGTGCAGCAGCAGCCGCCCGGGCTCGGGCGCGGCCGCGATCGCGGCGCGCTCGCTCGGGCAGAAGACGCGCGCGAGCAGCGCGGCGCGCCGCGCGACCCGGCGTGGCGCCTCGAGGTCGACCCCGACGGCGGTGCCGCGCGCAAGCGCGAGCAGCGCGTGCCGGCCGGTATGCGCGAGGTTGTACGCGGGCGCGTCGCCGGCGTCGACGACGTACGGGCGGCCGTGAGCTTCGCGGCGATACTCGAGCGACGCCGCAGGCCGCGCGAGCGCCGCGGCGACGAGCGCGTCGCGCCAGCCGTTCGCATCGGCGCGCGGCACGAGATGAAGCTGGATCTCGTCGTCGCGCAGCGTCGGCAACGCAGCTGCGTCGAGCACTTGCCAGTCGAGCCGCATCAGCGGTTGAGTCGTTCGTCGACGAGCGACTGCACCACGGCCGGATCGGCGAGCGTCGAAATGTCGCCAAGCGCGTCGTGCTCGTTCGCGGCGATCTTGCGCAGGATGCGCCGCATGATCTTGCCCGAGCGCGTCTTCGGCAGCGCCGGCGCCCATTGCAGCAACTCGGGCACCGCGAGCGCGCCGATCTCCTTGCGCACCCAGCGGCGCAGTGCTTCGCGCAGCGCATCGTCGGCCGCGATGCCGGACTTCAGCGTCACGTAGGCGTAGACCGATTGCCCTTTGATCTCGTGCGGATAGCCGACGACGGCCGCTTCCGCGACCGACGGGTGCGACACGAGCGCGCTCTCGATCTCCGCGGTGCCTAGCCGATGCCCCGACACGTTGAGCACGTCGTCGACACGGCCGGTGATCCAGTAGTAGCCGTCTTCGTCGCGGCGTGCGCCGTCGCCGGTGAAGTACATGCCCGGGAACGTGCGGAAGTACGTATCGACGAAGCGCGCGTGGTCGCCGTACACCGTGCGCATCTGGCCGGGCCACGAGTCGAGCAGCACGAGGTTGCCCTCGCAGGCGCCCTCGAGCACGCGGCCGTCCTGGTCGACGATCGCGGGCCGCACCCCGAAGAACGGCAGCGTCGCGGAGCCGGGCTTCGCATCGACCGCACCGGGCAGCGGCGCGATGAGGATGCCGCCCGTCTCGGTCTGCCACCAGGTGTCGACGATCGGGCAGCGGTCCTCGCCGACGACGCGGTGGTACCAGCTCCAGGCCTCGGGGTTGATCGGCTCGCCGACCGTGCCGAGCAGCCGCAATGAGCGGCGCGAAGTCTCGAGGACCGGTTCGTCCCCCTCGCGCATCAGCGCGCGGATCGCAGTCGGCGCCGTGTAGAACAGCGTGACGCGGTGGCGGTCGCAGACCTGCCAGAAGCGGCGCGCGTCGGGCCACGTC
>DATLNY010000389.1:0-2293 GCA_035536495.1 Candidatus Saccharimonadia bacterium
GCACGGTGCGGTGCTGGTGTTCGACGAGGTCATGACGGGCTTCCGCGTCGCGCACGGCGGCGCGCAGCAGCGTTACGGCATCACCGCGGACCTCGCGACGTTCGGCAAGATCATCGGCGGCGGCATGCCGGTCGGCGCGTATGGCGGACGGCGCGATCTCATGCAGCAGATTTCCCCGTCGGGACCGGTCTACCAGGCCGGCACGCTGTCGGGTAATCCCGTCGCGATGGCCGCGGGGCTCGCGACGCTCGCCCTGACCGACGAGCCCGGCTTCTACGACGCGCTCGACCGCCGTACGCATGTGCTGTGCGACGGGTTCGAGCGTGCGGCGCGCGACGCGGGCGTTGCGTTCACGACCAACCGCAGCTGCGCGATGTTCGGCCTGTTCTTCAGCGTGGGCCGGGTCGAGAGCTACGAGGATGCGACGCGCTGCGACGTCGCGGCGTTCAGGCGCTTCTTCAACGCGATGCTGCGCCGCGGCGTCTATCTCGCGCCGAGCGCGTACGAAGCGGGCTTCCTTTCGAGCGCGCACGGCGACGCCGAGATCGATGCGACGCTCGAGGCCGCGCGCGCATCGTTCGCCGAAATCGCGCAGGCCGCGGCATGAAGCCCGAGACGCTGCTCGTCCACGCCGGCGCCGAACCCGATCCCGCGACCGCCGCGGTCGCGCCGCCGATCCATCTCTCGACGACGTTCCGCCACGGCCCCGCGGGCGAGCTCGAGCACGGCCACGAGTACATCCGCGAATCGAACCCGACGCAGGACCGCCTCGAGGCGGCGCTCGCGGCGATCGAGCAAGGCGCGGCGGCCCTCGCGTTCGGCTCGGGCATGGCGGCGGCGAGCGCAGTGTTCCAGTCGCTGCGCGCGGGCAGCCACGTGCTGCTGCCGCGCGACGTCTACCACGGTACGCGCGCGTACGCGCGCGAGTTCCTCGGCGAGCGCAGCGTCACGCACGCGGCGGTCGACGGCTGCGACTGCGACGCGATCGAGGCGGCATGGCGCGACAGTACCGCGCTGGTATGGCTCGAGACGCCGTCGAACCCGTTGCTCGAGATCGCCGACATCGCCGCCGTCGCGAGCTTCGCGCACGCGCGCGGCGCGATCGTCGCGGTCGATTCGACCTTCGCGTCGCCGGCGCTGCAGAACCCGCTCGCGCTCGGTGCCGACATCGTCATGCACTCGACCACGAAGTACCTCGGCGGCCACAGCGACGTGATGGGCGGCGCGCTCGTGTTCCGCGAACGCGGCGCGTGGCACGAACGCGCGGCGCTCGTGCGCGGGCTGCAAGGCGCGGTGATGGCGCCGTTCAACGCGTGGCTGACGCTGCGCGGGCTGCGCACGCTGTCGTGCCGGATCGAGCGGCACTGCCGCAATGCGCTTGCGGTCGCTACGTTCCTCGCGTCGCAACCGGCGGTCGCGCGCGTGCGCTATCCGGGCCTTGCTTCGCATCCGCAGCATGCGCTCGCGCGACGCCAGATGCGCGACTTCGGCGGCATGCTGTCGTTCGAGCTCGCGGGCGGGCGCGAGGCCGCGCTGCGGGTCGCCTCGCGCGTAGCGCTGTTCACCAACGCGACGAGCCTCGGCGGCGTCGAGAGCCTCATCGAGCACCGCGCCTCGGTCGAGGGCGCGCACGCGACCTCGCCACCGGGGCTGCTGCGGGTGTCGGTCGGGCTCGAACATCCCGACGACCTCGTCGCCGATCTCGCCCAGGCACTCGCCTGACCCGACGCCCGGCTTGCCGGGCGCGGCGGTGAGGATTGCGGGGAGGCGCGCTCCGGCTGTATAAACATACAGCCATGGAGACGGACGACCTCACCCCGAGACAACGCGAGATCCTCGCCGTCATCGAGCGTGCGCTCGCGCGCGACGGCTATCCGCCGACCCGCGCCGAGATCGCGAGCGCGCTCGGCTTCCGCTCCGCGAACGCCGCGCAGGAACACCTGCATGCGCTGCAGCGCAAGGGCTACCTCGCGCTCGACGGCTCGCATCGCGGCATCCGCTGCCTCTACAAGGCGGTGCCGCGTGCGCCACGCGACCGGGCCGCCGCGCGCGGCACGGCGCGCAGTGGCGCTGCCGCCGCGAAAGCGGTCGTGTGCGTCGCACCCGACGGGCTCGACCTGCCGCTCGTCGGGCGCGTCGCGGCCGGCACCCCGATCCTCGCGAACGAGAACGTCGAGGCGCGCTACCGGCTCGACGCGGCGCTGTTCGCCTCGCGTCCCGACTTCCTGCTCTCCGTGCGCGGCGAGAGCAGGCGCGACTCCGGCGTGCGCGACGGCGACCTCGTCGCGGTGCG
>DATLNY010000390.1:0-2323 GCA_035536495.1 Candidatus Saccharimonadia bacterium
GGGCAACACCAGGAGGGCCGCGCCTGCGAGCGGGGTGAAGGTGTCGACACCGACCACGCGGCGCAACGGCTTGCTGCCCTGCCCCGACTCGACCACTGCGGTGATGATGCCCTCGCCGACGCCTGCGCTGCGCCGGCCTTCGTCGACGACCAGAATCCGCTTGCAGGCCTTGGCGTGGCGAGCAATCGCCTCGACGTTCAGCGGCAACAGCCAGCGCAGGTCGACCACGCGCACCTTCCAGCCGTGCTTCTTCTCGATCTCGCGCGCGGCGCGCAGGCTCATCGGCACGCCGTTGCCGAAGGTGAAGACGACGAGGTCGCACGCGGCCTCGTCGTAGACGCGCTCCTCGCCGAGCGCGATCGCCTGGTCGGGCGGCGGATACGGGAACAGCCACTGGCCGTCGCCGGCCTCGTGCAGGTCCTTGGTCATGTAGAGCGCGATCGGCTCGAGAAACGCGCAGACGCGCCCGTCGACCTTGGCGAGCGCGAGCAGCGTGCGAAGCATCATCGCCGCGTCGTCGCCGCGGCTCGGACAGCCGACGACGAGCGCCGGGATGTCGCGCAGCGCGGCGATCGAGTTGTCGTTGTGGAAATGCCCGCCGAAGCCGCGCTGGTAGCCGAGCGAGGCGATCCTGACGACCATCGGGTTGCGGTACTGGTCGTTCGAGAAGAACTGCAGCGAGCACGCCTCGCCGCGGATCTGGTCGCACGCGTTGTGGAAGTACGCGAGGTACTGGATCTCGGGGATCGGCAGCATCCCCATGTTCGCGAAGCCCTGCGCGAGCCCGAGGATGATCGTCTCGTCGAGCAGCGTGTTGAAGACGCGCCGGTTCGAGTACGCCTTGTGCAGGCCCTTGGTGACGGTGTAGACGCCACCCTTCTGTGCGACGTCCTCGCCGAACAGCAGCGCCTCGGGGTACTTCGCGAGCGCATCGTGCAGCGCGTTGTTGATCTGGATCGCGAGGTGGCGCGGCGGCTGCGACTCCGGCAGCTTCGCGGCGCCGCCGAACGCCTCGGCGCGGCGCTCGGGCGCGTCGGCGCGCGAGGCCTCTCGCGCGACCGCGTCGGGCGTGTACGGCGCGAGCGGCGCCATGACTTCGGCGATCGATTGCAGCCGCGGCCTGCGGTCGGCCTCCTCGGCGGCGGCGAAGCAGCGCGCGCGCGTCGATTCGTACAGCGCGAGGATCCCGTCGGCACGCATCAGGCCCGATTCGAGCGCGATCGCGGCGGAGCGCAGCAGTGGATCGGCCGCCTCGACTGCACACAGCTCGTCGATCGGGCGCCACTCGATCTCGAAGTCGGTGCCGGCGTGGCCCATGATCCGCGTCGTCTTCAGGTGCAGGAACGTCGGCCGCCGCGTGCGACGGCAATGCTCGACCGCGCGCACGACGTCGCCGTAGCCGGCCGCGAGGTCGAGCCCGTCGGCGCGGAAATAGTCGAGGCCTTCCATCGCGCGGAAGCGGCTCGCGATCCAGTCGCCCGGCGTCTTGACCGAGATCCCGATTCCGTTGTCCTCGCACACGAACAGCACGGGCACCGGCAGCTTCTGGTACGCCGACCACGCGGCCGCGTTGAACGCGGTCTGCGCGGTCGCGTGGTTCGCCGACGCGTCCCCGAACGAGCAGATCGCGATGCTGTCGCCGGGTATCGGCAGCGCGTGACCGATCCGCGTGCCCTGCTCGATCGCGACGGCCGTGCCGAACGCCTTCGGCAGGTGCGACGCGATCGTCGAGGTCTGCGGCAGCACCCACAGCGGCTTGCTGCCCCACACCTTGTGGCGGCCACCGCTGATCGGGTCCTCGGCGCTCGCCGCGAACGACAGCGCCGAATCCATGACCGGATCCATGCCGGGCAGCTTGCGGAAGCGCTCGGCCATGAAGCCGCCCGAGCGGTAGTGCAAAAACGCTGGATCCGTGTGGCGCGTCGCGCGCGCGACCATCGCGTTGCCTTCGTGGCCCGAGCTGCCGATCGTGTAGAAGACCTTGTTCTTCACGCGCAGCACGCGCGCCATGAGGTCGAGGTGGCGGCTGATCAGCTGCGATTCGAACAGCTCGCGGAAACCGGCGGCATCGAGTGCGCTGCCGTCGAGGATCGCCTCGTCGGGCGCAGGCGGTGAATCGGCGCTGCCGTTCCAGTCGCGGACGAACTCGGTGAAGTTCTGGTCGCAGATCTCGGCGCGGTTGAGGCCCTTCATGCGCGCGGGGATGGGGTTGGGTGCGGCGGCCATGCGGATTCCGGTATCGGTGTGATTCAAGTCACTGGGTCCCGACTTTCGTCGGGATGACGCCGTGGAGAGGCCGCCCAACAGTCGTCAAACCCCACGC
>DATLNY010000391.1:0-3769 GCA_035536495.1 Candidatus Saccharimonadia bacterium
GCGCGTCAGCTCGGTCGCGGCCTGTACTTGCGTCGCGACACGTTGCGGATCGATGCGACGCTCCTTCATCTCGCCGATGCGCTCGACGAACAGGCGCACCGCGACGATGATCACGAGCGCGACCATCGTCACGAGCGGCCAGAGCAGGCGTACATCCGGGATCGTCTCCATCGTCATCGTCCTTGTGTCTCGCCCCAGAGGAGCTTGTGGAGTTGCACCTGCATCCGCGCGGGCGAGCGGTCCTCGAGCATCCATTCGGCGAGCTCGCGCGGCGCGACCTGGCCGTGGCTCGGCGAGAGCAGCACCTCGCAGCGCGCGGCGATCGCGCGCTCGTCGATCATCGCGCGCGCCCATTCGTAGTCGGCGCGGTCGCAGACGACGAACTTGACCTGGTCGCGCAGAGTCAGGAGCTCGAGGTTCGCGAGCCGGTTGCGGTGGACTTCGCCCGACGCGGGCGTCTTGACGTCGACGACGCGCGAGACGCGCGGGTCGACGCGCGAGACGTCGAGCGCGCCGCTCGTCTCGAGCGAGACGTCGTACCCGGCGTCGCAGAGTTGTTCGAGCAGGATCGTGCAGCGTTTCTGCGCGAGCGGCTCGCCGCCGGTGACGCAGACGTGCTTCGCGTCGTAGCGCGCGACCTCGTCGAGGATCGCGGGAATCGTCCACCAGGCGCCGCCGTGGAACGCGTATTCCGTGTCGCAGTAGACGCAGCGCAGCGGGCAGCCCGTGAGGCGCACGAACACGGTGCGCCGGCCGACGTCGCGCGCCTCGCCCTGCAGCGAGTGGAAGATTTCGGTGAGGCGCAGGCGCTCGGGCGCCTGCGCCGCGAGGACGGCGTTCATCGCGGGAATTGTAGACGGGGCTTGCGCCCCGCCGTTCCTCGGGTCAACGCTGGCCTTCGAGCCTCAGCGCGCGCAGCCGACCCTGGGCGAGCCGCGCGACGGTCGTGTCCGGATACTTCGTGACGACGGCGGTCAGTGCCTGCTCGGCCTGCGGCCACTCGCGCAGCTCGTAGTGCGCGTAGCCGATCTTCAGCAGCGAATCGGGTGCCTTCGAGCTTTGCGGATAGCGCCTCGACAGGTCACTGAACGTCTCGAGCGCCGGCCGGTAGTTCTGCGTGACGTAGTAGCTCTCGCCGAGCCAGTACATCGCGTTGTCGGTGAGATCCCCGTTCGGGAACTCCTGCAGGAAACCCTGGAAGCGACGTGCCGACTCGGCGTAGCGGCCGTCGCGCAGTGCGGCGAACGCTTCGTCGTACGCGGCCTTTTCCGCACCGGGATCGACATAGCTCGCATCGAGTGCGGGCGCCGCCGGTTCCGCCGCGAGCGCAGGCTCGTCGCGAGGTTCGACTTCGGGTTCCTCGGCCATCAGCTGACCGGGCGCCGTCGGTGCAGGTGCCTCGAGCGTCGCCGGATCGATCGATGCCAGTGGGGGCGCCGAAGGCTCGAGCGACGCGGACGGTGAGCCGCCCTCGAGCCGCGACAGCCGCGAATCCAGGTCGACGTAGCGATCGCGCTGCGCCTTCTTGAGGTTCTCGATCTCGTACGCCTGCTGCTCGACGAGGCCGCGCAGCGACTGGACTTCCTGCTGCAGCTCGTTGAGCCGGTTCATGAGCTCGACGCTCGACTGGCCGGCGCCCTGGCCCTGCACCTGCGCCTCGAGCCGCTGCATGCGCTCGGCGAGCGAGAGCCGGCCCTGCGCCTGGGCCCCCGAAACGAAAGCGGCGGCGGCCAGGGCCGCCGCCGCCGCGAACGCATATCGCGCGCGCGTGCTTCGCATTACTTCGCCGTGTAGACGATTTCGACGCGGCGGTTCTGCTGCCAGCACGACTCGTCGGAGTCGTTGCAGGCCGGACGCTCTTCGCCGTACGAGACGACCGAGAGCTGCCCGGCCGAGCCGCCGTTCGCCTGCAGCGCGCCACCGACCGCGTTGCCGCGACGCTCGCCGAGGCCGAGGTTGTACTCGCGCGTGCCCCGCTCGTCGGCGTGGCCTTCGAGGGTCACGGCCGCGCTCGGGCGATCGACGAGGTACTTCGCATGACAGGACAGGATCTCCTGCGCTTCGCCGCGGATGTCGGCGCGGTCATAGTCGAAGTAGACGACGCGCTGGCGCAGGCACGAATCCGTGTCGAGATCCTCGGGACCGTACGCACCTTCGGTGTCGGTCCGCTCGGTGACGACTTCGGTGGTGTCGCTGCGGTCGTCGACTTCGACGGGCACTTCACGGGTCTTCTTGGCGCAGGCGGCGAACGTGACGCAGATCGCCGCGGCGAGCAGTACGCGAATGTTGTTGTTCATGATTGTTCCCTCAACGGTTTAACGAAACAGGTCGCCGCGGTCCGCCATTTTTCCAAGGGCCTGCCGGCAGTTCTCTTGCATTCTTCATTGTCATCGCTGACGGAAGGGTGACCAGGCCGGTTCGCGCACATCCCCGTCCGCGAGGACCAGCCGCTGTCTGACCCTTCCATCCGCAGAAACGGCGTAGAGCACTCCACGCGATCCCTCGCGTGCGGCGTACAGGACCATGCTGGCATTGGGTGCGAAACTCGGCGATTCGTCGAGTTTTCCGGGGGAAAGAGTACGCAACTCCCCCGATCCGCCAAGGCTGCGGTCCAGAATCGCAATACGATACACGTTGCCGCTGCCCTGTGCCATAGCGAATTTTTTACCATCGTACGAGACGCTGGCTCTTGCGTTGTATTCGCCCTGGAACGTCAGGCGCTGCGGCTCGCCGCCGCTCGCGGCGATCTGGTAGATCTGCGGCTTGCCGGCGCGGTCGGACGTGAACACGATGGCGCGCCCGTCCGGCGTCCAGCCCGGCTCGGTGTCGATCGAGAAGTGCCGCGTGAGCTGGGTGGTCCGGCGGCTCGCGAGATCCATCGTGTAGATCTCGGGGTTGCCCGACATCGACAGCGTCAGCGCGAGCCGCGAGCCGTCGGGTGAGAACGCCGGCGCGCCGTTGATGCCGCGGTTCGACGAGACGACCTGGCGCTGGCCCGAGGCGAGCTCCTGGATGTAGATCGCCGAGTTGCCGCGCTCGAACGAGACATACGCGATGCGGCGGCTGTCGGGCGACCACGCCGGCGACAGCAGCGGCTCCTTCGAGCGCACGACCGTCTGGGGGTTGTAGCCGTCGGAATCGGCGACCATCAGCGCGTACTGGATGTTCTGGCCGCTGCCGATCGAGGTGATGTACGCGATGCGCGTCCAGAACGCGCCGCGCACGCCGAGGATCTTCTCGTAGACGAGATCGGCGACCTGGTGCGCTGCGTCGCGCAGGTTCCCTTGCCGCGCACTGACGGCGAGCGCGAGCATGCTCTCCTGCTTCGCGACGTCGAACAGCTCGAACTCGATCCGGTACGAGCCGCCCTCGGCGTCGAGCACGCGGCCGATGACGAGGAAGTCCTGCTTCAGCATGCGCCAGGTGCCGTAATTCACCTCGTTGCCGCGCGAGGGATATTCCACGACGTCCTGGCGCGGCAGCGCGCGAAACTGACCGCAGCGGTTGAAGTCGGCCGCGACGACCTGCGCGACGTCGGTCTCGGGCGGCAGGCCCGCGCCTTCGAACGCGAACGGCACGACCGCGATCGGCAATGCGGACGGATTGCCTTCGGCGATCTGGATGGTGAGCTGGGCGTGCGCGAGCGCCGGCGCGAGCAGCGCGGCGAGTGCGACCAGGACGATGCGGATCAGCCTCGGCATAGTTCTCTCGGGTAGCAGAAGTTGAAGTTGATGTTGCGCTGGAACACGGACTCGTAGCCTTCGTACGG
>DATLNY010000392.1:0-2350 GCA_035536495.1 Candidatus Saccharimonadia bacterium
GAGCGTGCGCGCGGGCTCGATCGCCGAAGTCGCGAGATCGGCTCGATAGAACAGGAGCCCGCGCCGGAACTGTGCGGCGACGGGTCGCGGCACGGGGAGCCCTAGCGCGTGAGCGGCGGCGAGCACGCGGAATTCGCGCACGGGTCGCGTGCGCTCGGCGCCGAAATAGAGGAACCGGTCGCCGAGCAGCCGCGCGACGAGGCCGCCGCGATGGTAGTGACGGATCACCGTGCGGCCGTGCTCGCCCGGCACGTAGCGGACGCCGCCGCGTCCGCCTTCGACGTGGCCCCCGGGCGAGGCCGCGCCGAACCAGTCGGCCGCCTGTGCAGCGCTGCAGTGCGCCGCATCGTAGATCACGGCGCCGGAGCCGTGCTGCTCGACACGCATTTCGACGCGATCGTTGGATTTCTCTAGCATGCGCGCCACTTCGCGTTCAGTGTAGCAAGCATGCGCCCTTCCCCCGCGGCACCGCGCTCGATCTGCATCCTGAGGTTGTCGGCGCTCGGCGACGCGACGCATGTCGTTCCGATGCTGGCGACTCTGCGGCAGGCGTTTCCGGAAGTCGCGATGACGTGGATCATCGGCAAGCTCGAGCACCGCCTCGTCGGCGACCTGCCCGGCGTCGAGTTCCTCGTCGTCGACAAGCAGCAGGGCGCCGCGGCATTCCTCGGCTTGCGGCGCGCGCTGCGCGGGCGACGCTTCGACGTGCTGCTGCAATGCCAGGTCGCGCTCCGCGCGAACCTGCTCTCGGCGCTGGTCGACGCCGATCGCCGGATCGGCTACGACCGCGCGCGCTCGAAGGACCTCCACGGCCTGTTCGTGCGCGAGCGCATCGCGGACCGTCCCGGCATCCACGTGCTCGACGCGATCGGCAGCTTCGTCGAGCCGCTCGGTACGCGGCAGACCGAGGTCCGGTGGGAAATCCCGATTCCCGATGCAGCGCGCGAGTTCGCCGCGGAGCACCTGCCGGGCGACCAGCCGACGCTGCTCATGAGCCCCTGTTCGAGCCATGCCGTGCGCAACTGGCTGCCCGAGCGCTACGCCGCGGTCGCGGACCACGCGATCCGCGCGCACGGCATGCGCGTCGCGCTCTGCGGCAGCCGCTCCGCGCTCGAGCGCGCGATGGGCGACGCGATCGTCGCGCACATGCGCGAAAAACCCGTCGACCTCATCGGCAAGGACACGCTGAAGCAGTTCCTTGCGCTCGCCGAGCGCGCGGCGATCGTGCTGAGCCCCGACGCAGGACCGATGCACATCGCGAATGCGGTCGGCGCGCCGGTGCTCGGCCTCCACGCCGCGAGCAATCCGCGCCGCAGCGGGCCGTACTCGAGCATCGAGTGGTGCGTCGACCGCTACGACGCGGCTGCGCGGCGCTACCGGGGCAAGCCGGCGTCCGCGCTGCCGTGGGGCACGAAGCTCGAGCATCCCGGCGTCATGGAGCTCGTCGAGACCGCGGCCGTCGTCGAGACGCTCGATCGCTTCGTCGCGGCGCGCGCCGCTCAGCTGCCTGCCACGCGGTAGTCCTGGTAGGACTTTTCCTCGACCAGCTGCGAGCCGAGCTTGACGTTGATGTCGCGCTTGATGCGGGCGCGCTCGTCGTTCTCGAAATACACCGCGCGCGCCAGCCGCACGAACTCGGCGTCGAACGCCTGGCGCTGCTCCTGCGCGCGGATGTCGTCCTCGATCACCCACAGGCGCAGGTTCACCGACCTCAGCGCTTCGCGCTCGGACGCGATGTCGAGCTTCGACTCGGGTGCCGATCGCCACGTCGCCTCGAGCAGCTCGAGCTCGTGTCGCACGTTCGCGCGCTTGGCGGGGTCGCGGATGCGTTCCGCCTTGATCTCGAGGATCGTGATCTTGTCGAGGAGCTCGCCGAATGAGACGGGGACGGAGATGAGGGACATGGGGCGGCTCGGCTTTTTGGGAAGGCGGCGATGGATCGGCGCAGTCAGGCGGGCGCTAGAGCTCTGGCCTCACCCGTAAAACCGAAGCGATGCGCGACAAAGGGAAATGGCGGAGAGGGTGGGATTCGAACCCACGTTACGGCGAAACCGTAAACCGGATTTCGAATCCGGCGCATTCGACCACTCTGCCACCTCTCCGGTGCGCGTCGCTGCCGGCCGAAACCGCGCGAGTGGTGCAGCGAGCCGCGCATGATACGGGCTGTGCCGGGGAGCGACAACCCCGGGCCGCCATGCGCGTGCGTGGCCCGGCGCCGCCGCGCCTCGTTGTCCGGCCGTGCCCTGTCCGGGGCTGTGCCATCGAGCGATAACGCGTATACGATGCGATGGTTCGCGAAGTGCGGCCTGGGGGCGCACGGCGAGCAATGCGACAGGGGACCTTCGATGCC
>DATLNY010000393.1:0-2956 GCA_035536495.1 Candidatus Saccharimonadia bacterium
ACCAACGCGAGCGAAGCGCCGCGCCTCTGCCTGGACAATTTCATCTTGAGCCCCTGTCAGCTTTCGGAGTCGCGCGCCAACTCGACCCTGCCAATCTACGAAGTGCCGATGAAACTGTCATTCCCGCCGCGTTCAGGCGCGTGGCGCTAAGAGCCGCGTCGCGGCACCGCGCCCGTTCCTGCAGGTTCGACGGACTGGCAGCGGCGCGCGCAGCGCGCTCCGGGTTGCTCCTGCTACTCGAAGCCGCTTTCGAACAGCGCGGGATCGCGCGGGCCGATCCGGAAGACGTAGCTCGCGCCCTGGTCCGCGAAGGTGCCGAACTCGCCTTCGTTGTCGTTGAGCGGGGCGCCCGACGTCAGCGTGCGATCGCGGATCGCGACCGCGCTGCCGAACTGGTCGCCGTTCGCGTTGTCCGTCGCGACGATCTCGGCATCGATGTTCCAGTCGGTCCCGACGCGCAACAGCAGGCGCGCCGTTCCCGCATCGGTTCGCGGGAGCCCCGCCGGCGTGAACGGGTCGCGCAGCGGTGCGCCGACGATCGCGACGCCGCCGGAGACGCCGACCGAGCTTCCGAACTTGTCGCCGATGCGCGCATCGGCCGGGATCATTCGCGTGCCGCGTGCGACCGAGCTCGTGGTGCCCGCATCGAACATCATCGCGGCACCGGCATCGTTGTTCGCGGTGAGCGCCGGGCTGTCGGCATTGGGTATCCCGACCACGAGCTCGCCGTCGCGAAGCGATACCGCTGCACCGAAGTTGTCGCCGGCGGCAGCCGACGGATCGACGAGCGGCTCGATCGCGTAGGTGCCGGGGCCGGTTTCGCGCATGATCTCGACCGCGCCGCGCCCGCCGGTGCGCAGCGGCGCGCCGACCGCGATCGCGCCTCCGTTGTCGACGCTGACGGCCGAGCCGAACTTGTCGCCGATGCCGCCGGCGCGCGACGCGGCCGCCGTGAAACCCGCGCCCTTCGCGGCGGCGAGCGGGCCGGGCGCGGGGCGCTTGAAAACGTAGATCTTGCCGTCGTCGGTCGGACCGAAGTTCGGCGCACCGACGACGATCGTGTTGCCGTCGGGCGAAAGCGTCACCGACGCGCCGAACAAGTCGTTGGCCGCGCCGTCGGGGGGATCGAGCACGCCCGCAGGTGTCCAGGCGTCGCCGCTGCGCTCGAACACGAAAGCACGGCCGCGATCGGCCAGCGCGCCGACGTCGTACCGCGGTGCGCCGACGACGACGATCGTCGTGTCATCGGACATCGCGATGGCTGCGCCGAATCCGCATTCGAACTGCTCCGGCCCGCCGCTGAGCCGGATGGCGTTGTTGCCCTGCGTCCAGGCGTCGATGACGCGCTGGTAGATCTCGACCTCGCCGAAGCCGCCCGAGCCGTGGGGGACGCCGACCATCTTGATGTTGCCGGCGATCGCGAGCGACGTGCCGAACACGTCGAGGGGACCGCCGTTCGGATCGACGAGGATCGCCTCCTCGACCGCGGCGTCGTAGACGTAGGCGCCGCCGGCGTCGGCCTGCACGTCGTCGAGCGCCGGGACACCGGCGAGCACCGCGCCGCCGAAGTACGCGACGCTCGTGCCGTACCCGTCGAACGCGTCGGGATCGCTCGCGACGGTGCGCTGCTTCAGGCGCAGACCGTCCACCGCGTTACCGGCGTAGTGGTGGAAGGCGCCCTGTCCCGCGAACGTGCCCGTGAAATTCGGCGACCCGACGATGAGGTTCGCGTCGTCGGCCGCGAGCGAAGACCCGAAGCGTGCGCCGACGTTGGGAGGATGCTGAAGATCGCCCGCGAAGAACATGCCGCCAGTCGAAGCGTCGTACGCGCGCACGATCCCCAGATTCGAGCTCGCGGTCGGCCCGCCGATGTAGACGCTGCGCCCGTCCGGCGAGACCGCGATCGCGGAACCGAAGCGCTCGGTGTCGATGCCGCCGTCGTTGTTGCCGTCATGGGTCCAGATCGAGCCGCTGCGAACGTACCTGATCACGAGACCGATGTTGCCGCTCCATTGCGGTGCCCCGACATACAGCCGGTTGCCGCGGATCGCGACGGCACCACCGTAAGCCTGGCCGCTGACCGGCGAGAAGCCCGACGCGTCGAAATCGATCGTGAGCACGGCCTGCTGCAGGAAGAACGAGCCGGTTTTCACGAACACGTGGACCTCGCCCGACGTGGTACCCCCGGCGACGGCGAACGGGGAGCCGACCGCGATCGAATTGCCGTCGATCGCGACGGCGGCCCCGAACTGGTCGCCCGATTGCCGCGGCGCCTGCGCGACGAGCTGCTGGGTGAGAGTGACCTCGCCACCGCTCACCGTGCCGACCCAGACCGAGCCGCAGTTGAAGCAGACGTCGGGTTGCGTCTGCGTCGGCGCGCCGATCGCGACGATGTCGCTCTGGAGCGCGATCGCCGCGCCGAAGCGCCCGCCGGGCGCCATCGGGGAGATGAGGCGTTGCGTCAGCGCATAGCTGCCGTTCGCGCCACGAAGGTAGACGTAGACGGCGCCGCCCCCGGCCTCGTTCGGCGCGCCGACGAGCGCGATCTCCTCGCCGAGCGCTACCGCGCCGCCGGCGCTCGCGCTGGGGGGTGCACCTGCCGGTAACAGCTTCTGCGCAGCGCCGAGCAGCTTCGGTGTCGCGACGACTGTATCGGTCTCGACGACGAGGGCAGTGGCGAGGCTGTTGCTCGCGATCAGCATCGATGCGACGGCCGCGAATACGCGACGAATCCCCTGGCGCTGCATGGAGCGTTCCCCTGCCACGCCCGCACGGACAGGCGCAGGCCTGAAAATATACACGGGCAAAGCGGCCGCAACCCGCACCGAAATGCGTCGAAGGCGGACGCTGCCGCTGGCTGTAGCAGCGATGCGCGGAACGTGGCGAGCTCGGCCGTCGAGACGCCGCGCAGACGTCACTCGAGGCCGTTGCGGAACACGCGATCGAACAGGTACGC
>DATLNY010000394.1:0-2416 GCA_035536495.1 Candidatus Saccharimonadia bacterium
AGTGTCCGGGCCGGGCCGATTCGCTGCGACGATCAAGCAGCGCACGCAGCGCGACGCCGCGCGCCTCTCCGCGCTCGCGACGCTCGGCATGGTGATGTTGACGTTCGCCGCGTATCGCAGCGGCGGCGCGATCCTGCTCGCCGCGCTGCCGCTCGCGAGCGCCGCCGCGGCCGGCCTCGGCGCGGTCGCGTTCGCGTTCGGCGAGGTGCACGGGATCACGCTCGCGTTCGGCGCGACGCTGATCGGCGTCGCGCAGGACTATCCGATCCATCTGCTGAGCCACCAGCGCCCCGGGCTGCCGCCGCGCGACAACGCGCGCGCGCTGTGGCCGACGCTGGCGACCGGCGTCGTCGGCACCTGCGTCGCGTACGGCGCATTCCTCGTTTCGGGCGTCGCCGGGCTCGCGCAGCTCGGCCTGTTCACGATCGCGGGGCTCGCCGCGGCGGCGCTGACGACGCGGCTCGTCTTGCCGAGGTTGATGGACCCCGCGATGCCGGACCGGGCCGGTTCGGCGGCGCTCGCGCGCATCGACGCGGTGCTCGAGCGCGTGCGCGTGCGCCGCGTCGCGGTCTTCGTGCTGTCGGTCGGCATCGCCGCAGCGGCGGCGATCTGGTTCGCGCCGGGGCCGGTCTGGCAGAACAACCTGTCGGCGCTGACGCCATTGCCGCGCGAGCTGCTTGCACGCGATGCCGAGCTGCGCGCGGAGCTCGGCGCACCGGATGCACGCCACCTGCTCGTCGTGTCGGCGCCCGGCGTCGACGACGTGCTCGCGCGCGCGGAAGCGCTCGACCCGCTGCTCGCCGCGCTCGTCGAATCGGGCGCGATCGCGGGCTACGACCACGCGGCGCGCTACCTCCCGAGCGTCGCGACGATGCGCCGCCGCCAGGCCGCGCTGCCGGGCGAGGCCGCGTTGCGCGCGATGCTCGCCACCGCGATCGGCGAGCTGCCGTTCGAAGCCGCGACGTTCGAGCCGTTCGTCGTCGATATCGCAAGCGCGCGCGCGCTGCCGCCATTGACGCTCGAAGCGCTCGCAGGAAGCCCGCTGGAGACCCGGATCGGCAGCCTGCTGCTGCAGCGCGACGGCCACGCCACCGGGATCGTTTCGCTTGCAGGCCTCGCCGATCGCGCCGCCGTCGAACGCGTTGCGCGACAGGCCGGCGCGAGCTTCCTCGACCTCAAGGGCGCATCCGAAACCCTCGTCGCGCGCTACCGCCAGCGCATCCTCGCGAGCCTCGTCATCGCGGGAATCATCCTCGCCGGCGTCGTCCTGTTGTCGCTGCGGTCCCCGGCGCGCGCACTGCGCGTGTTGCTGCCGATGCTGCTGACGACCTTCGCGGTCGTCGCGGTGCTGCGCCTGGCCGGCATTCCGATGAGCCTGTTCCACCTCATCGCGCTCGTGCTCGGCGCCGGCCTGGGGCTCGATTACGCGCTGTTCTTCGAGCACGCCGGAGAGGACCCGGGCGCGCGGCGGCGCACGCTGCACGGCCTGCTCGTCTGCGCAGCGTCGACGCTGATGGTCTTCGCGCTGCTCGCGACCTCGAGCCTGCCGGTGCTGCGCGCGATCGGCACGACCGTCGCGCTCGCGGTCATGCTCAACTTCATGTTCTCGCTCGCCGTCGCGCGCGGGGGAGGAACCGATGCCCGGACCTGAACCGATCGCCGCGCTGATCCCGCACCAGGGTTCGATGTGCCTCAACGAGCGCATCGTCGCGTGGGACGCCCACGGCGTGCGCCTCGCGACGACATCGCACCGTTCCGCCGGCAATCCACTGCGCCGCGACGGGCGATTGCGTGCGTTGCATCTCGCCGAGTACGGCGCGCAGGCGATGGCGGTGCACGGCGGTCTCGTCGCACGTGCCGCCGGCACGCGTGCCGCGCCGGGACTGCTCGTGTCGCTGCGCGCGCTCGAGCTCCACTGCGACTACATCGAGGCGCTTGCCGGCGAGCTCGAAGTCGAGGCGACGAAGCTCGCGGTGACGTCCGAGAGCTGGCAATACGAATTCGCCGTGCGTCACGCCGGCGAGCTGCTCGCACGCGGACGCGCCGCCGTGATGGCGAGGACGACATGAACACGACGGAACGCAGGCGTGCACTCGTGACGGGCGGCAGCGGCGGGATCGGCGGCGCGATCTGCCACGCGCTCGCCGCCGACGGCTACGACGTCGTCGTGCACGCGAACTCGGCGATCGAGCGCGCGCGCGACGTCGCCGCAGCGATCATTGACGCTGGCGGCCGCGCCGAGGCGCTCGCGTTCGACGTCACCGACGCCGACGCCGCAGGCACCGCGCTCGCGGCGCTGCTCGAGCGCGGCCCGATCCACGCGCTCGTCAACAACGCGGGCATCCACGACGACGCGCCGCTCGCCGGCATGAGCGCCGCGCAGTGGCACCGCGTGATCGACGTGTCGCTGCACGGT
>DATLNY010000395.1:0-3874 GCA_035536495.1 Candidatus Saccharimonadia bacterium
TGCACGCGCGCGACGACGTCGCGCGTGACGTCGTCGGAGTCGGCGAAGCGCACGAGCACCTGGTTCAGCACGACCTCGTTGAGGATCGCGATGCCGTCCTCGCGCGCGAGCAGCGTCGCGAACCGAACCGCGTGCGCGCAGCAGCGGTCGACGAGATCCGAGACGCCGCGACGCCCGAGGTGGCGCAGCGTCGCGTAGACCGGCACCGAGCGGCCGCGCCGCGAGAACTCCGGCACGTACTCGAGCGCGTCGCGCTCGGCGTGCGCGGCAAGCTCGAGGTACGCCGCGCGCACCGCCATCGCGCCGCGATGCGCCGCGCCGTCCTTCACGATCACGATGCCGCAGTCGTACGGCACGTTGAGCCACTTGTGGGCGTCCGTCGCCCACGAGTCGGCGCGCTCGGCGCCGCGCGCGAGATGCGCATGGCGCGCCGACGCGCGCGCCCAGAGCCCGAATGCGCCGTCGACGTGCAGCCACGCGCCGTGCGCCTTCGAAAGGTCGGCGATCGCGTCGAGTGGATCGAACGCGCCGGTGTTGACGTTGCCCGCCTGCGCGCAGACGAGCGTCGGGTGCGTGCACTCCGTAAGCGTTGCTGCGAGCGCCGAGGCGATCATGCGGCCCTGCGCGTCGCACGCGACCGCGCGAGCGCGCCGCGTGCCGAGGCCGAGGTAGCGCAGCGCCGTGTGGATCGTCACGTGCGCTTCCTCGCCGATCACGACGTCGATCGGCGGCGCGCCGTGCAGTCCGTCGGCTTCGACATCCCAGCCCGCGTTCGCGAGCAGGCGATGGCGCGCCGCAGCCAGCGCGGTGAAATGCGCCATCTGGCAACCGGTCGGGAATCCGACCGTCGCACCGCGCGGCAGGCCGAGCACGTCGAGCACGTCGCGCGCGGCGGCTTCCTCGATCACGGCCGAGAACGGCGAGGTCGCGTGGATGCCGGGGTTCTGGTCCCAGGTCGAGACGAGCCAGTCCGCGCCGAGCGCGACCGGATAGCTCCCGCCGATCACGAAGCCGAAATAGCGCGGCCCCGCCGACGCGGTGACGCCGCCTTCGGCGACGTCGACGAGCTCGCGCAGCACGGTCGATGCGTCGACGCCTTCGTCGCCGAGCGGCTGCGCGACGCGCGACCGCAACGCCTCGAGCGTCGCGACCGCACCGACAGGCCGGTCGGGCAGCGATCGCAGGAAGCGCCGTGCGTGCGCATGCGCCTCGTCGAGCGCTGGATCGTCGAACGGCCCGACCGGCTTCGTCTTCTTCGGCTCGTTCATCGCGGCGGCACCGCGTGGCGTCAGCCGTTCGCCGCGTTGTGGACCGTGCGGCGGATGTCGTTGACGAGATTCTGGATCCAGCCGAGGTAGTTGTCGTGGATCAGCCGCCGGCCGCGTCGCTCGGTGTAGTCGAGGTTCTCGCTCGACTTGTACGCGAGCACGATCTGTTCGCGGTCGTAGGCGATCTCGATGTTCGCGACGTGCTTGCGCAGATGCAGCGTTGCGTCGATGCGCCCGGGGCGCTGCTTCATGATCGTCCACGCCCGCCCGACGAGCGCGTCCTTGATCGCGCGCGCGACGAGGTCCTCCGACACGCCCTCCGGCACTGCGATCGGCGGCGGGTCGGTGAGCTCCTCGCGCGCGAACGCTACCGGTCCCGTCGCGAACAGCGCGAACGCCAACAGCACCGCGCAGAATCGGTTCATCGCTCGCTCCTCGGGGTTTCGCCGCGAGCGTAGCGAGCTGACGACGACGCGCCAACTGCTGCCCCGCGCGCGAGCCCCTCGACCGTTCGAGTCGCGCGGTGAGCGCGACTCCGCCCAAGCGTCATCCCTGCGCAAGCCGGGGTCCGGAGCGCGGCCGCCGGCTCGCGTACAGGACCGGCTTGCCATGCTTACCGGTCAAGCCGCCTTTCCGCCGCGAGGAGCATCAATGAACACGCCGATGATCGATGACCTGTATTCCCAGCTCGAAGGCCAGCCGCTGCGGCAACTCTCGCAACAGCTCGGCGTGGGACCTGCGCAAATGGCGGGTGCGGTCAGTGCCGCGTTGCCGCTGCTGATCGGCGCGCTCGGTCGCAACGCGACGCAAGGCAACGGCGCCGACGCGCTCTACGGCGCGCTCGAGAAGGACCATCGCGGGCTCGACCTCGGCAGCGTGCTCGGCTCGGTGCTCGGCGGTGGCGGCCGCGGTAACGACATCCTCGGGCACATCTTCGGCGACAAGCAGCCACGCGCCGCGCAGGGCCTCGGCCAGGCGAGCGGCCTCGGCAGCGACAAGGCGGGCGCGCTGCTGCGCGCGCTCGCGCCGCTCGTGATGGCGTATCTCGCGCGCCGCACGTTCCAGAACGGCGCGACGGGTCCGGTTGCGGGCACGCCGCGGCCGCAGGTGCTCGGGCGCGAGCTCGGCGAAGAGCAGCAGCGCGTCAGCCGCCAGGGCGGCGTCGGCGGTGGGCTGCTCGGCGCGGTGTTCGATCGCGACGGCGACGGGCAGCTCGGCCTCGGCGACCTGCTGCGGATCGGCGGCGAGATGATGGGCGGGCGTCGCTGAGGCGCTGCGCGGCGCAAGGCCGATTGTGAGCGGCGCGAACTCGCCCCTTTGTCTGGCGGCGTCCGCCCCACCGGAACGTCATGCCCGCGCAAGCGGGCATCCATCCTGCCCTGTCGACGATTCTCGTCGTCGTCCGGCGCTACAGCCGGTCGATCGCGATCGCGCGGACGAGAATCTCGTCCTGCCCGAAGCGCTGCTGCAGCTCCAGCCGGTACTGGCGCCACCAGCCGTGGTCGATGCGCTCGACCATCACCTCGAACAGCACGACGTCGTCGTGCGCGCACGAACCGTCGTCGTCCTCCCACAGCCCCTGCGCCGGCGCGCGCGTGTATGCGGTCACGCCCCCGTACTTTCCGGCGAGCTCGGCGCGTACGGCGGCGAGGCGCTTGCGATCGAACGGGCTGCCGTCATTCGCGTTGAGCGGAAGGAACAGCTGGACAACGTGCATGCGGATGCCCTCGGCGGCGGCCACCGCGCGGATCAGGCGCTCGCGCGCTTGCGTGACGACGCGGGCTTCGCGCGATCGCGCGGGCGCGCAGGCGCTGCGACTTTCCGTGGCCGCGCGATCGGTGCGGCGCCGCGGCGCGCGGGCTTCGATGCGTTACGCGGCGCTGCGGTCGCGCGCGACTCGGACTCGCCGTAGCGCACCTGGCAGGATTCACAATAAAACGCACGGCGCGCCGTGCGCCCGAGGTGCGCGAGCGCGAGGGGCACCTCGCAACGCGGGCAGGTGCGCTTGCGGTGCGCGAGCCAGTGCTTGCGCAGCACGTACGCACGCTTCCAGCGCAGGAAGTCGAAGCTGTACTTGCGCGCCTCGCGAATCAGCTCGCCGAGCTTGCGCGGCGGCAGCGCGCCGATCGTGCTGAGCGGATGCACCCTGATCCGGACCAGCACCTCGTTCTTGATGATGTTGCCGACGCCCGCGAACACGTTCTGGTCGAGCAGCGCGTCGCAGGCGTGCGTGTCGGGCATCGCCTTGAGCTTGCGTCGCGCGAGCGCGGGCGACCACGCGTCGGCGAGCACGTCGCTGCGCCAGTCGTAATGCTCGTCGAGCGCACCCTCGAGGATCCGCAGCGAGCACGAATAGAGATTGAGCTCGCCGTTGGTGAAGCGCAGCCCGAGGCGGATCGGCTTGTCGGGCTTGCGCTCGTCGATCCGGTACGTGCCCCACAAGAGGAAGTGCACGCGCAGCGCGAAGCCCGGGAGCTCGACGAGGAAATGCTTGCCGTGGCTGCGGAAGGCCCGCACCGTCTTCCCGACGAGCCGTTGCGCATCGAGCCGCGTGTTGCCCTCGACTGCGAGCACGCGGCGCCGCGCGAACTTCGCGACGTCGTTCC
>DATLNY010000396.1:0-3000 GCA_035536495.1 Candidatus Saccharimonadia bacterium
CCAAATGGATTCCCGCTTTCGCGGGAATGACGGCTGGTGAGCGGCGCCGGGTACGAATCCGTCCTACCCGTCTCGGTCGAATCGTGGTACCAAAGCACCAGGCCGATCCACGGCCGGGTGCGACGGACCGCGCCTCTGCGGGGAGTTTCCATGCGCACCGAGTGTTTCGTTTTCGCAGGCCTGCTGCTGGCCGCGTCGACCGCCCATGCGGCCTGTCCGTTCGTCGAGCACAGCGTCACCGGCACCGTCATCGCGAACGACGCGCCCGTCGCGGGCGCGATCGTCGAAGCCGAGTGGGCCGAGAAGCGCGGCGGCATCGCGAGCACGCGCTCGACCTCCGATGAGGTCGGACGCTACGAGCTGACGATCACGTTCGATCCTTATTCGTCGCGCAGCTTCGGCGGCAAGGAGAATTGCGACGGACGCCTCGCGGACGTGCTCGTGCGCGTGCGCGCCGACGGCCGCGAGCCGTACGAGCGCCGCGTCGCGATCAAGGAAAAGGCCGAGGACGTCAACCTCGCGCTGCGCTGACGGCTTCGCCCCCTCGCGGGGCGAACGCGCGCATCGTCACGCCGACGACACGCACCGGTGATGCATCCTGCCGCCTACAATGGCGGCATGAGCATTCCGGCCCGGTTTCGCGCGTTCCGCATCCACGGCGAAGGCAAGCAGCATCGAGCGTCGGTCGAGCCGATCGCGCTCGACGATCTCGCGCCGGGCGAAATCGTCGTCAAGGCCGCGTACTCGAGCGTCAACTACAAGGACGCGCTCGCCGGCACCGGCCGCGGCCGGATCCTGCGGCGCTTCCCGCTCGTCGGCGGCATCGACATCGCGGGTCACGTCGTCGCGTCGGAAGACCCGCGTTTCCGCGAGGGCGACGCCGTCGTTGCGACCGGCAGCGGCCTGTCCGAGACGCGCGACGGCGGCTATTCGGAATACGCACGGCTCGACGCGGGTTCGACGATCCCGTTGCCGGCCGGGCTTTCGCCACGCGACGCGATGATCCTCGGCACCGCCGGCTTCACCGCCGCGCTGGCGCTGTATCGCATGCAGGCCAACGGCCAGTCGCCGTCGCAGGGCCCGATCGTCGTGACGGCGGCGACGGGCGGCGTCGGGATGCTCGCGCTCGACATCCTCACGCGCGCGGGCTACGAGGCGCACGCGATCTCGGGCAAGCCCGAGCACTTCGATTTCCTCATCGGGCTCGGCGCACAGCAGTGCATCTCGCGCAAGGACCTGCACTGGGGCACTCGGCCGCTCGAGACCTCGCGCTGGGCCGGCGCGATCGACAGCGTCGGCGGCGACATGCTCGCGGGACTGTCGCGCGTGATCCATCCCGACGGCAACATCGCCGTCTGCGGGCTCGTCGGCGGGCCGGAGCTCGCGACGACGGTGATGCCGTTCATCATCCGCGGCGTCAGCCTGCTCGGAATCGCGACGGCCGGCACCGCGTATGCGGTGCGTCGCGTGCTGTGGGAGCGGCTCGCGAGCGACTGGCGGCCCGCGAACCTCGATCGCATCGTGACGCGCGAGACCGACCTAGACGGGCTGCCCGCGGTTTTTGCTACGATGCTCGCAGGCGATTCGTTCGGTCGAACGATCGTGCGTTTCTGACCATCACGCTGCATTCGTGCCGCAACATTCCAGGGCAACCATGGCGCGCGTCCTCATCGTCGACGATTCACCCTCGCAGTTGCTCGGCCTGCAGCGCGTGGTCGAGAAGCTCGGGCACACGGTCATCACCGCCGAAGACGGCGCGGCCGGCGTCGAGACCGCGAAGCGCGAGTTGCCCGACCTCATCCTGATGGACGTCGTGATGCCGAACTTGAACGGCTTCCAGGCGACGCGCCAGATCAGCAAGGATCCGTCGACCTGCCATATCCCGGTCATCCTCGTCACGACGAAGGACCAGGAAACCGACAAGGTCTGGGGCATGCGCCAGGGCGCCAAGGCCTACGTGACGAAGCCGATCAACGAAGCCGAGCTCACCAAGACGATCAAGGGACTGATCGGCGCGTGAGCGGCTGCGCGCGCTACGTCGCGCGGCGCGGATCGTAGCCCGGGTACGCGTCCCGCAACGCCTCGTACGCCTCGCGCTGCGCGTCGTCCTCGGGCTTCGGCGCCTGGACTTCGATGACGACGTACTGATCCCCGGGCGTCTCGCCGGGCAGTCCGCGGGCCTTGAGCCGCAGCTTGCGGCCCGTTCCGGTTCCCGCGGGAATCCTCAAGTCCACGCTGCCGCCGAGCGTCGGCACCGCGATCGTCGCGCCGAGCGCGGCTTCCCACGGCGCGACCGGCAGCCGCAGGATCAGGTCACGACCCTCGACCGTGTAGCGCGCATGCGGGCGATAGCCGATCTCGAGCAGCAAGTCGCCGCCGCCGCTGCCCTGCCCTGCGAGCCGGATCGTGCGGCCGGGCTCGATCCCGCGCGGGATGTTGACGTCGAGCGTCTTGCCGTCCACCTGGATGCGCTCACGACCGCCTTCGTACGCGCGCTCGAGCTCGATCGGCAGGCGCGCGCGGGTATCGCGCGTGCGGCGCGGTCCGCGCGGCGCGCCGCCGGCACCGCCGGGTCCACCGCCGCCGAAACGCCTGCCGAAGAGCGATTCGAAGAAATCGGAAAAGCCTTCCCCGTCACCACCCTCGAATTCGTAATCCTGGCGGAAATTCGGCGGCGGGCGAAACTCCTCGCCCGGGCGATAGCCGCCTTCGCGCAGCTCGTCGTATGCCGCGCGCTTCTTCGGATCCTTGAGAACCTCGTACGCCTCGTTGACCGACTTGAAGCGCTCTTCGGCGTCGGATTCCTTGCTGACATCGGGGTGATACTTGCGCGCGAGCTTGCGATACGCCGTCTTGACGACGTCGGCGTCGGCGCCTTTCGGCACGCCGAGGATTTCGTAGTAGTCCTTGAATTTCATCGCGCAAGCTCGGAACGGACGGCTCAGGTTGGCACGAATTCGGCGCGAGCCGCAGGGTCGAAGCGCGGACGCGGCCGGGCCC
>DATLNY010000397.1:0-2522 GCA_035536495.1 Candidatus Saccharimonadia bacterium
AACTTCTGGTCCGTGCCGCCGAGCTCCACGTCCGCCTTGAGGGCCACGGAGTCGTATCCCTGCACCAGCGGATACAGGAACTCGTGGATCGCGATCGGCTGATTCCCGCGGTACCGCTTCGAGAAATCGTCCCGCTCGAGCATGCGCGCGACCGTATGAGTGGCCGCCAGCTTGATCATGTCCGCGGCCGAGAGTGGATCCATCCAGGCGGAATTGAAAGCGACCTCGGTGCGGCTGCGGTCGAGGATCTTGAACACCTGTTCGGCGTACGTGTCGGCGTTGACCTTGATTTCGTCGCGCGTCAACGGCTTGCGCGTGACGTTCTTGCCGGTCGGGTCGCCGATCATCCCGGTGAAGTCGCCGATCAGGAAGATCGCGGTGTGCCCCAGCTCCTGGAACTGGCGCATCTTGTTGAGGAGCACGGTATGACCGAGGTGCAGGTCCGGCGCCGTCGGGTCGAAGCCGGCCTTGATCCGCAACGGCCGACCGAGCGCAAGCCTCGCCTCGAGCTCGTCCCGCTTGATGATGTCGTCGGCGCCGCGACCGATCAGGTCGAGCGCGCTTTGTAGATCGTTCATTCGCAATCTGCTCGCGGGGACCGTGACGCGGATCACGGGCTCGCCGTTCGCGTCGCGCCGCATGCTACGACAGCTGCCGCCGAATCGACACCGACGTTAAATCCCTGTTAACGCGAGGCCCGAAAAAAGCGAGACGAGACAAGGGTTTGACGGACGTTCAGCGCGTGGTTATGTTACAGCCGAATGAAGATCGGGGAGCGCGCGTGATCGAACTGCCGCAGAGCGATTCGGCCGTCAGGCATATCCATCGCCGACAGGCCGTGCGCCGCCATGCGCAGCGCCACCACTGGCGTTTTTACAACAACCGGCCCGACTGGAGCTTCGTCCAGAGCTTTGCGGCCCTGCCGCTGCGCTGGGGCCGCGAGCGGCTCGTCGTCGCGGCGGTCGTGGCGTTGCTCGCGACGCTCGGGTTCGTGATCCTGCCCGGCTTCGCCGCCGTCGCAAAGCCCGCGCCCGCGCCGGTCGCGCTCGATGCGCAGGCGATCGCGTTGCCGCGCATGGCCGCAACGGAAAGCCAGACTGCGCCGCCGACGCCCGAATGGAAACGCGTCGTCGTCCGCAGCGGGCAGACCCTCGGTGCGATTTTCTCGACGCTCGGCTACCCCGGCAGCGCGATGCACGAGTTCCTCGCCGCGAGCCCCGACCGCCACGCGCTGACACGGCTCAATCCCGGCGACGAGATCGCATTCCTCCCCGATGCGGCCGGCGGCCTGTCGGGATTGCGTTTCGATCTCGACGAAAGCACGCGCGTCGTGCTCGCACGCGATCCCGCAGGTGCGATCGAAACGACGACGCAGGCGCGCCCGCTCGAGCGGCGCATCCGGGTCGCGTCCGGTCGCGTCGAGCATTCGCTGTTCGGCGCCGGCGAAGCGGCCGGGCTGTCCGACGCGACGATCCTGCAGCTCGCCGAGACATTCGCGTACGACGTCGACTTCGCGCAGGACCTCCGCGCCGGCGACAGCTTCTCGGTCGTGTACGAAGAGCTGTATCGCGAAGGCGAGCGCGTGCGCGGCGGCGGGATCGTCGCGGCGCGGTTCGTCAACCAGGGCCGCAGCTACGAGGCGGTGCGCTTCGATCGCGCCGACGGCAACGCCGGCTTCTTCGATGCTACCGGGCGGCCGCTCAAGAAGGCGTTCCTGCGCACGCCGGTCGAATTCACGCGCATCAGCTCGCGCTTCTCGACCGCGCGCAAGCACCCGATCCTCGGCGTCATGCGCGCGCATCGCGGCGTCGACTACGCCGCGCTCGCCGGCACGCCGATCCGCGCCGCCGGCAACGGCCGCGTCGCGTTTCGCGGATGGAAGAGCGGCTACGGCAACGTCGTGATCCTCGAGCACGCCAACAAGTACTCGACGCTCTACGGCCACATGTCGCGCTTCGGCAAGTATCCGCAGGGCGCGAAGGTCGAGCAGGGCGAGGTCATCGGATTCGTCGGCCGCACCGGGCTCGCGACCGCGCCGCATCTGCACTACGAGTTCCGCGTAAGCGGCGTGCACCGTGACCCGCTCTCGATCGCGCTGCCGAAAGCCGATCCGCTCGTCGCGGGGGAGCTGCAGCGCTTCCGGCAGGCGGTCGCGCCGTTGTTCGCGCAGCTCGACCTGCTCGACGGCCGCACGCGCCAGCTCGCGTCGCGCTGATCCCCGCCGCGTGGCGGACCTGTTCCTCGGCCTGATCTCGGGCACGAGCGCCGACGCGATCGACGCCGCGCTCGTGCGCTTCGCACCCGCGCCGGTCCTCGTCGCGGCCGTCGCCCGCCCCTATCCGGCTGGCCTGCGCACGCGCGTGCTCGAGCTTTCGCAGCGGCTCGAGCCACTCGCGCTGCGCGACGTCGCCGCGCTCGATGTCGAGCTCGGACGCGAATTCGCCGACGCGGCGAACGCGCTGCTGCGCGACGCCGGGGTCGCGCCGGTAGCCGTACGCGCGATCGGGTCGCACGGCCAGACG
>DATLNY010000398.1:0-4507 GCA_035536495.1 Candidatus Saccharimonadia bacterium
GGCTTGACGACGAACTGGTCTTTCGACGCGATCTTCTCGTGCAGCTCCTCGATCTCGTGCTCCTCGCGCACGACCGCGTAGAGCTCCGGCACCGGCAGGCCGGCGTCGATCGCGAGGCGTTTCGTGATGAGCTTGTCGTCGACGTTCGGGTAATTGCGGCGCGGGTTGTACGCGAGCACGAACTCGGCGTTGCGTTGCCCGATCCCGATCAGGCCCTTCGCGCGCAGGCGGCGCGCGGTCTCGACGAGGCCGAACATGCGTCAGCCCCCGGTGCCCGCGGCCGGCGCCGCCTGCATGCCGGGTTGCGGACCGATCGGATCGCGCGCGAGCGCGCGGAAGCGGAACAATTCGACCAGGCGGTAGCCCGAGTAGCGGCCGATCAGCAGCGTGATCGCGAACAGCACGAGCAGCAGCTCGGGGAACACGAACACGAGGTGCTCGACGCGCTCCCAGGTCATGACGAGGTACGCGAGCGACGCGATGATCAGCGAACCGACCGCCTCGCGGATCGCGTGCGCGGGGCCGCGTTCCTCCCATGCGACCGACATGCGCTCGATCGTCATCGTCATGATGATCATCGGGAACAGCGCGACCGACAGTCCGATCTCGATCCCGAGCTTGTTGCTGACGACCGACACGAGCGCCATCAGCAGCACGACGAGGATCAGCACCGCGGTCAGGCGCGGCACCAGCAGCAGGCGCAGGCGCTCGAGGTAGAACCTGACGAGCAGGCCCATGCTGACGACGAGCGTGAACAGCAGGATCCCCGCGACGAGCTGGGTCTCGCGAAACGCGAGCGCGATCAGCACCGGCATGAACGTGCCGAACGTCTTGATCCCGACGATGTTGCGCAGGATCAGCATGATGAACGCGCCGAGCGGCACCATCAGCAGGATCCGGTAGACGCCCTGCACCTGCAGCGGCAGGTTGAGCAGCGAGTACGCGACGAGGTCCTTGTCCTTCGACTCGAGCCGCTGCTTGGCGGTGTCGAGCGCGTCGGCGAGCGAGCGCATCGTCGCGAACTCGAGCTCGGCGCGGCGATTGCGGTCGATCTCGAGCAGCGGTCGCTGCGAGGTCGTCCAGATCAGCATCTGCTCGGGCCAGCCGATCGAGCCGGTGCGCGCGTTGACGGTATGCCAGGTCTGCGCTTCGGTGTCGTAGACCTGCAGGTACGGCTCGAGCTTCGCATCGGACTGCGATTCCGCGAGCTCGATGCCGTGCAGCACGCGCGCATTGATCATGCGATCGGCGAGCAGCGAGCGCGCGAGCTGCGCGCGCTCCTCGGCGCCGTCGGCCTTGCCGAGCACGAGCTCCGCTTCCTCGCTCGGATTCGCGGCGTTGAGGCGGCGCACGAGCTCGGCTGCGAACGTCGCCGAATCGACCGTCACTTCCCGTACTGCGTCGAGCAGTGTCTGGCGCGCGGTTGCGTACGGCTCCTCGTGCGGCGTCGGCTTCGGGGGGTTCGGCGGCGTCGGCTCGCGCAGCGGCTCGTGGTCGTCGCGGTAGACGGTCGCGCGGTAGTACAGCGCCTGCGTGCCGCTCGCGCGCCGGATCGCCCACTGCACCTCGCGCCCGGTCTTGGTCTTCTCGACCGTGACGCCGTAGCCGCGCGCGACGAAATTCTCGTCGAGGATCGCGTAGCCCGGGGGGTCGGACGGCAGCTGCAGCGTGACCTTGTTCGGGCCGCCGCGGCCCTGGTATTCGATGCGCGCCTGGATCTCCCAGACTTCCGTCTCGGCGACCGGCGCGAGCGGGAATCGCAGCACCTGCCACTTGTAGAAGAACGCAGCGATCCCGAGCGCCGCGATCGCGAGCGCCAGCAGGTAGAGCTGCGTTTTCTTCATGCGCCCGACACCGTCCCCGAGGCGCGCGAGTATAGCCGGGGCAGCCGTTGGCGAGCGCGGCCGCGCGGCCGACGCGGCGCGCCGCGTCGGCTAGACGTCGAGGTTCGACACGCGCAGGGCGTTCTGTACGATGAACTCGCGCCGCGGTTCGACGACGTCCCCCATCAGCGTCGAGAAGATCTGGTCCGCGGCGACCGCGTCCTCGATGCGCACCTGCAGCAGGCGTCGCGTCTCGGGATTGACGGTCGTCTCCCACAGCTGCTCCGGATTCATCTCACCGAGGCCCTTGAAGCGCTGGATCGTGCGGCCCTTCTTCGCCTCCTCGACCAGCCAAGCGTGCGCTTCGTGGAAATCCCTCACCGGATGCGACTTGCTGCCGCGCACGATGCGCGCGCCCGGCTGCACGAGCTCCTCGATTGCGCGCGCGACCTCGGCGATCGCTGCATAGTCGCTCGAGCCGAAGAAGCCCGCGGGCAGGATCTGCTCGCTCGCAAGCCCGTGCTGAAGACGGCTGACGCGGATCGCGCCGGCCTGTTCGCCGTCGACGGGCACCGCGGCGACGCGGTACTGCGGCTTGCCGAGCATGCGCGCGGTCGTGATGTTCGCCTCGATGCGCGCGGCCCACGCCGCGAGCGCCGCGGGATCGGCGAACGTCTCGCTCGTGATCGGCGGCACGTCAAGCAGCGCGCGCAGCAGCGCGCGATCGACGCGATGGCTCAGCCGCTCGATCTGTTCGTTCGCGGACGCGTACTGCGCAAGCAGCGTCTCGAGCGCGATGCCCGTGATCGGCGGCGCGTCGGGCGAGTAGTGGAACGCCGCGCCTTCGACGGCATTCGCGATGATGTAGGCGTTGAGCGCGCCGTCGTCCTTCATGTAGAGGTCGTTCTTGCCCTGCTTGACCTTGTACAGCGGCGGCAGCCCGATATAGATGTGGCCGCGCTCGATCAGCTCGGGCATCTGCCGGTAGAAGAACGTCAGCAGCAGCGTGCGGATGTGCGAGCCGTCGACGTCGGCGTCGGTCATGATGATGATGCGGTGGTAGCGCAGCTTGTTCGCGTCGAACTCGTCCTTGCCGATGCCGCAGCCCAGTGCCGTGATGAGCGTGCCGACCTCGGCCGACTGCAGCATCTTGTCGAACCGCGCCTTCTCGACGTTGAGGATCTTGCCCTTCAGCGGAAGGATCGCCTGGTACTTGCGGTTGCGTCCCTGCTTCGCCGAGCCGCCGGCGGAATCGCCCTCGACGAGGAAGATCTCCGACAGCGCCGGATCCTTTTCCTGGCAGTCCGCGAGCTTGCCCGGCAGGCCTGCGATGTCGAGCGCGCCCTTGCGCCGCGTCAGCTCCCTCGCCTTTCGCGCGGCTTCGCGCGCACGCGCGGCCTCGACGACCTTCTCCGTGATCGCGCGCGCTTCGAACGGATGCTCGGCGAGGAATTCCTGCAGCTTCGCAGCGACCACGCCCTCGACTGCGCCCTTCACCTCGGACGAGACCAGCTTGTCCTTGGTCTGCGACGAGAACTTCGGATCCGAGATCTTGACCGACAGCACCGCGATGAGACCTTCGCGCATGTCCTCGCCGGACAGCTGGATCTTCGCGGCCTTGAGCTGCGGCGTCGATTCGATGTAGCTACCGAGCATGCGGGTCAGCGCGGCGCGGAACCCCGCGAGATGCGTGCCGCCGTCGCGCTGCGGGATGTTGTTCGTGAACGTGAACATCCGCTCCTCGTACGCGTCGGTCCATTGCATCGCGACCTCGACCTGCACGTCGTCCTGCGTTCCGGTGAAGCACACGACGGTCGGGTGCAGCGGCGTGCGCAGCAGCGCGAGGTATTCGACGAACGAGCGGATTCCGCCCTCGTAGAGGAACTCGTCGGTCTTGCCCTCGCCGCGCTCGTCGACGAGCGTGATGCGCACGCCGGAATTGAGGAACGCGAGCTCGCGCAGGCGCTTGGCGAGGATGTCGTAGTGGAACTCGACGTCGGTGAAGATCTGGCGGCTCGGCAGGAATCGAACCTGCGTGCCGCGCCGCGTCGAGGGTTCGAGCCGCTTGAGCGGGTAGACCGGCTCGCCGAGCGCGTATTCCTGCTGGAAGTGGCCGCCGTCGCGCCAGACGTCGAGCCACAGGCTCTGCGACAGCGCGTTGACGACCGAAACGCCGACGCCGTGCAGGCCACCGGAAACCTTGTACGAGTTGTCGTCGAACTTTCCGCCCGCGTGCAGCACGGTCATGATGACTTCGGCCGCCGAGCGCTGTTCCTCGGGGTGGATGTCGACCGGAATGCCGCGGCCGTTGTCGTTGACCGTCACCGACCCGTCGACGTGGATCGCGACGCGAACCTCGTCGGCGTGCCCTGCAAGGGCCTCGTCGACGGCGTTGTCGACGACCTCGAACACCATGTGGTGCAGGCCGGTTCCGTCGTCGGTGTCGCCGATATACATGCCCGGGCGCTTGCGCACCGCGTCGAGGCCCTTCAAGACCTTGATTTTACTGGAATCGTATTGGTCGTTCATGCGCGCTCCCGCCGCCGGGGCGTGCTCACCCGGCGGGGTGTACTAGACGGGGAATTCCGGCCAACAGTATAGCAGGGACAGAGGCTTCCGTCTTACAGGCGACGTTCGACCCGGCCGTGTTCCACGTGGAACCGGGTCGCGTGGCCGAGGCGATC
>DATLNY010000399.1:0-2242 GCA_035536495.1 Candidatus Saccharimonadia bacterium
AGGCCGCGGCGAAGGCGAAGGGACTGCCCTGGGACACCGCGAAGGGCTTCGACGCCTCCGCGCCGATCTCCGCGATCGCGCCGGCTTCCACGATCGGCCACCCCGCTGCCGGCGAGCTGTGGCTCGAAGTCGGTGGCGAGCCGCGACAGCGCGCCGACATCGCGGACATGATCTTTGCGGTCCCGGAGATCATCGCCGCGCTGTCGCTGCTCTATACACTCGCCGCGGGAGACCTCATCTACACCGGCACGCCGTCTGGCGTCGGGGCGCTGCGCCGCGGCGACGGTTTCCGCGCGGGCTTCGGCGGTCACGTCGAGCTTTCGGGACGCATCGTCTGAAAGGGGGTCACGGAAAGGGGGTCAGAGTGCCTTTTTCGTCCAATGCGCTCGCGGCTCGAGGTTCATCGTCGAAAAAGGCACTCTGACCCCCTTTTCCGACCCCCTTCCGCTCCGTCCCGTTATTCTCCCTGCGCGGCAGCCGGCCGCGCAGACGGAGCGCCCGCCATGGGCCTGATCGCCGAGTTCAAGACCTTCGCGATGCGCGGCAACGTCGTCGACCTCGCGGTCGGTATCGTCATCGGCGCGGCGTTCGGCAAGATCGTGTCGAGCGCGGTCGACGGGATCCTCATGCCGGTCGTCGGCATGGCGCTCGGCGGCGTCAATTTCGGGAGCCTCGCGCTCGAGCTCGAGCCACGCGTCGTCGATGCCGCGGGGACCGTGACCGATCCCGGCGTCTACCTCGCGTACGGCGCGTTCCTGCAGACGCTGCTCGACTTCGTGATCGTCGCGTTCGCGATCTTCATGTTGATCAAGGCGATCAACAGGCTGCGCCGGCGCGAAGCCGAAGTACCCGCCGACCCGCCGGCACCGACGACGCAGGAAAAGCTGCTGACCGAGATCCGCGACCTGCTCGCGACGCGCCCGTAGCGCGAAGCTTCCTGCCGCGGCTCCAGCCCCTACTCGTCGCGCGCTGCTCGTCGCCCGTGGCGCGATGCCCCGGGCGCCGCCGTCTTTGGCACAATCGCGGTCCCCCGTTCGATGCCGGATCCCGCATGCCTTTCGTTCGTGCCGTCCCCGCCGCGCTGCTCGCGCTCTCGTGCACCGCCGCAGCCGCCGCGGAGCCGACGACGATCGACGAGGCCTCGCTCGCGGTGGCGGTGCGCATCCGCGACGACGCGATGCGCGATACCGAGGCATTCGAGATCCTCGAATCGCTGACGACCGAAGTCGGATCGCGCGCGGCGGGATCGGCGGGCGACGCGCGCGCGGTCGCGTGGGCGAAGGCGAAGTTCGAGGAGCTCGGCTTCGACCGCGTCGCGCTCGAGCCGGTGACGTTCCCGGTCTGGCGCCGCGGCGCCGAGCGCGGCGAGATCGTCGCGCCGTTTCCGCACGTGCTGCACCTCACGACGCTCGGCGGCAGCGTCGGCACTGGCGGCAAGGCGCTCGAGGCCGAGGTCGTCGAGTTCGCGACGTTCGAGGCGTTGAAGGCCGCCTCGCCCGAAGTCGTGCGCGGTCGCATCGTGTTCGTCGGCAACCGCATGGCGCGCGCGAAGGACGGCTCGGGCTACGGCCCCGCGGTCGCGGTGCGCAGCGGCGGTGCGCACGTCGCCGCGAAACTCGGTGCGGTCGCGTTGCTGATCCGCTCGATCGGCACCGATACGCACCGGTTCCCGCACGCCGGAATGGGCGTCTCGCAGGCCGCTGTGCTCGCAGATCCGGCGCTTTCGTCGTCGGTGACGCGCACCGCGTCGGGGCTGCCCGTCGTCGAGACGCCGATTCCCGCGGCGGCGCTCTCGAATCCCGATGCGGACCTGCTTTCGCGCGTGCTCGAGCGTTCGGCGCCGGTCCGCGTGCGGCTTGCGCTCGACGTCGGTCATGAGGGCGAGTACACGTCGCACAACGTCATCGGCGAGATCACCGGCAGCGAGAAGCCCGGCGAGGTCGTCGTGATCGGCGGTCATCTCGACTCGTGGGACCTCGGCACCGGCGCGGTCGACGACGGCGCGGGCGTCGCGCTGACGATGGCCGCGGCATCGACGATCAAGCGCATCGCCGGCGCGCCGAAGCGCACGATCCGCGTCGTCGCATTCGCGAACGAGGAGCAAGGGCTCTGGGGCGGGCGCGCATATGCCGCGGCGCACCGCGACGAGGTCGCCGCGCACGTGCTTGGCGCCGAGTCGGATTTCGGCGCGGGTCGCGTCTATGCGGTGCGCTTCGCGGTCGCCGAGCACGCGCGCGGCGCC
>DATLNY010000400.1:0-6744 GCA_035536495.1 Candidatus Saccharimonadia bacterium
TGTTTCATGCAGGCCCAGGCGGTCATGCGCGATCGCCGCGCGTCGGCTGCGATCGACGCGAGCCGCGAGGCCGCCGCTGCGCGGATCGGCGCGCAGAGATCGAAGGCCCGCGCCGAGGTCGCGCGCGCACTCGACGACGACGCGCTGCGCGCGGCGCTCGCGACATCGGACGAGGCGAGCCGCGCCCGCGCGCGCCTGCGAATGCGCGAGCGGCTGCCCGGCCTCGCCGAGATCTCGTTCTACGGGCCCGAGCTGTACGAGCTGCTGTCGGTCGACCTGCCGAGCTTCGGCTATGCGCGCGCGAATGCGCTGACGCAGGCGAAGACCCGTGGCGATGGCGCGGACGTTCAATACCGGGCCGACGCGTCGGGCAGCCGGCTCGCATTCGCCGAGCCGGTCAAGGACGGCGACCGGATCGTCGCGTTCGTCTATCTCGAGACGCGTGCCGCGGAGGTGCTGGCGCCGCTGAGCGGCGCGGACGTCGTCGGCGGCAGCCTCGCGATGACCCAAAGCCAGCACCTTCGGCCTGACGCAGTTGCTCCGGGAGGCGCGGAATTGAAGTCCACCCGGGTTCCCCAGACCACGATGGTGCTCAGCTCGATCGCGAGCGACCATTTTCGCGTCGGCGACGCATTTCCGCTGATCCGCAGCGAAAACGTCCCGATGCTGCTTTCGCTCGCGGCGCTCGCGACGCTGGTCGCGTTCGCGACGATCCGATGGCGCGGCGCATCGCTCGCGACGCGTGCGATCGCCGCGGTGCGCGCACGCCGCGCGGCCGACGATGCGGGGGTCGAAGTCACCGCCGGCGCGAAGCCGGCGCCACGACAGGTGCGCATCCAGGAGCCGTCCCGCGTGGACGAAACTGCACCTGCGGCGGCGATGCCATCCGCGACACGCGCTGACGCCGGCGCGACGCCCGATCCGGCATCGGTCAGGCTCGAGCGCAGCATCTTCCGCGCGTACGACATCCGCGGCGTGGTCGGCGATTCGCTGACGCCCGAGGTCGCGAAGCTGATCGGCCAGTCGGTCGGCACGATCGCGCTCGAGCGTGGCCTGAACGAGATCGTCGTCGGACGCGACGGGCGCCTCTCGGGCCCGATGCTTTCCGATGCGATCATCAGCGGTCTGTGCGCGTCGGGCTGCAACGTCATCGACATCGGGCCTGCGCCGACGCCGGTGCTGTACTTCGCGACGTACCACCTCAACACCGGCTCGGGCATCAGCGTGACGGGCAGCCACAATCCGCCCGACTACAACGGATTCAAGATCATGCTCGGCACCGAGACGCTCGCCGAGCAGGGCATCCAGGACATCTATATCCGCATCGCGGAGGGTCGGCTCGCGACCGGCGACGGCCAGGTGCAGCGCATCGACGTGAAGCAGGCGTACATCGAGCGCATCAGCGGGGACGTCCAGCTCGAGCGCAAGCTCAAGGTCGTGCTCGACGCGGGCAACGGCATCGCCGGCGCGTTCGCCCCCGACGTCATGGCCGCGATCGGCTGCGAGGTCGAGCCGCTGTTCTGCGACGTCGACGGGACGTTCCCGAACCATCATCCCGATCCGGGTGAGCCGAAGAACCTGCAGGACCTCATCGTCGCGGTGAAGCAGTTGAAGGCCGACATCGGCCTGGCATTCGACGGCGACGGCGACCGCCTCGGCGTCGTGACCACGAGTGGCGAGATCATCTACCCCGACCGGCTGCTGATGCTGTTCGCGATCGACGTGCTGACGCGCGCCCCCGGCGCGCCGATCATCTACGACGTCAAGTGCACCGGGCACCTGCAGGACCTCATCCTGCGGCACGGTGGCAGCCCGATCATGTGGAAGACGGGTCACTCGCTGATCAAGGCGAAGATGCGGATCGAGGACGCCGAGCTCGCCGGCGAGATGAGCGGCCACTTCTTCTTCCGCGAGCGCTGGTTCGGCTTCGACGACGGCATCTACGCGGCAGCGCGGCTGTGCGAGATCATCGCGACGAGCGGCCGCAGCGCGCAGGAGCTCTTCGACGAGCTGCCGAAGGGAGTGTCGACGCCCGAGCTCAAGATCCCGATGGCCGAAGGCGCGCACTACGCGTTCATCGAGCGCTTCCGCGAGCGCGCGAATTTCCCCGACGCGCGGATCACGACGATCGATGGCGTGCGCGCGGATTACGCCGACGGCTGGGGCCTGGTGCGCTGCTCGAACACGACGCCGTCCCTCGTGCTGCGTTTCGACGCCGACTCGGCCGAAGCGCTGCTGCGGATCGAGGCCGACTTCCGCGCGCAGCTCCTCGCGCTCGATCCGGGCCTGCGACTGCCGTTCTGAGCGAACGGCGTCGCGGGCTCACTCGCCGCGGAGCTGCTTTTCCTGTCGCGCCTTGAGCTCGCGGTACCGCGCGAGCCGCGTCGCGAACTCGCCCTCCGCGGCGGCGCGCTCGGTCTGCTTCTTCTCGATCGCCTGGCGCTGGACCTCGAGGTCGGCGCGCACGCCGTCGATCCGCTTCGCGAGCGGCGGCGGCACCGGCTTGCCGGCGCGCTCGGATTCCGCCGCGTTGCCGAGCAGCTGGTTGAGGGTGGACTCGTAGCTTTGTGCCGACATTTCCTGGGTTCGGATCACGCCGTCGAGCGCGCGCAGTTCCTGCTCGTGCCCCGCGATCAGGTCCTTCTCGGTCGGGTACGACTGCATCAGCACGTCGTCCTGGCGCTTGATCTCGGCGACGGCGCGCGCGGCGTCCGCAGCGGCGGCGGCTGCCTCGCGCTCGGCGGAGAGCTCTTCGGCGGTTTTCTGCCGTTCGATCGTCCTGACCTCGACGCCTGCGGAATTGAGCTGCGAGCCCCCCTCCCCGCACTGCTTCGGGTCGTAGCTCTGGCTGTAGAACGTCTCGCCACTGGCGTTCTTGCACTTGTAGATCTTCTGCTTGGCGGGCGCCGCCACGGCTGGAGCCGCGAGCGCTGCAAGCGCGATGGCCACGAGGGCCAGGCCGAAACGTTTCATGTCCAATTCCCCTTGGGCCGGTCGCACTCCATTCTGCCTCAGGGTGCGCTCGGCGGTGCGCCGTAACGCGCACGATACTGCGCGAGCCTGTCGCGATACTGAACCAGCTCGTGACGCTCGCCGGCAAGCGCCAGCAATTCGTCGAGGCTCGCGATCGCATGCACGGGGATCGCAAAATCGCGCTCTACCTCTTGCGCGGCGGACAGCGTTCCGGCGCCGCGTTCGCGCCGGTCGAGCGCGACGAGCACCCCGGCCGGAATCGCGCCGTGCGCGCGGATCAGCGTCACCGATTCGCGCACCGAAGTCCCGGCCGTGATGACGTCGTCGACAATCAGCACGCGACGCTGCAGCGGTGCGCCGATCAGCACGCCGGCCTCGCCGTGGCCCTTCGCCTCCTTGCGGTTGAAGGCGACCGGCACGTCGCGCCCGGCATCGGCCAGCGCGATCGCCGTCGTCACGGCGAGCGCAATGCCCTTGTAGGCCGGGCCGAACAGCATGTCGAACCCGATGTCCTCGCGTGCGATCGCCGCCGCGTAGGCCCTGCCCAGGCCCGCGAGCGCGCTGCCGTGGTCGAACAGCCCGGCGTTGAAGAAGTAGGGGCTCTCGCGACCGGACTTCAGCGTGAAGTCGCCGAAGCGGAGCACCCGCCGCGCGAGCGCGAGCTCGAGGAACTCGCGCTGGTAGTTATGCATAGGGCTGAGGGCTGAGGGCTGAGGGCTGAGAGAATAGCGGCGAGTGGGGAGCCGCGGCCTGGTCCTTGCGCCGGCCGGGGCGCTCCGTGCACCCTCGTTGCGGCGCCCCGGTCGGCGTCCCCCTCAGCCCTCAGCCCCCAGCCCTCATGCGCATCATCACCGCGAACGTCAACGGCATCCGCTCCGCCGCGAGCAAGGGCTTCTTCGACTGGATGGCGCGGCAGCGCGCCGACATCGTCTGCCTGCAGGAAACGAAGTGCCATCGTGCGCAGCTCGATCGAAGCCATTTTCCGCGCGGCTGGCACGCGCACTACAACTGCGCCGAGAGCAAGGGCTACAGCGGCGTCGCGATCTACGCGAAGCGCGAGCCCGACTCGGTCCTCGAGCACCTGGGCTGGGACGAGTTCGATCGCGAAGGCCGCTACATCGAGGCGCGCTACGGCGACCTGTCTGTCGTTTCGCTCTACCTGCCGTCGGGCAGCTCCGGTGAAACGCGCCAGGCGTTCAAGTACCGCGTGCTGGACTGGCTCGCGCCGCACCTCGAGGCGTGGCGCACGAGCGGGCGCCACTACGTCCTCTGTGGCGACTGGAACATCGCGCACCGCAACGTCGACCTCAAGAACTGGCGCTCGAACCAGAAGAACTCCGGTTTCCTGCCCGAAGAACGCGCGTGGCTCGACCGCGTGTTCGCGCCCGATGCGTGGCTCGACGCGTATCGCGCGCTGAAGCCCGACGCGATCGAATACACGTGGTGGTCGAATCGCGGACGCGCACGCGAGAACAACGTCGGCTGGCGGATCGACTACCACGTCGTGACGCCGACGCTGCGCGACGCGCTGCGCGCGGTGTCGATCTACCGGAAGAGGTGGTTCTCCGACCACGCGCCACTGACGGTGGAATACGACCTGTGACGCCGCGCGAGCAGCCGGATTCCGCGGCAACGTCGACGGTAGTCGCGAGCGGCCTGTCGGACCCCTCGCGCTGGCGGCGAATCGCCGCGGCGTTTCGCGAGCCGTCCGCTGCGACGATGTTCTTCTTCGGATTCGGCTGCGGCCTGCCGTTCTTCCTCGTGGGGCAGACGGCGTCGATCTGGCTGCGCGACGCGGGCACGACGCTCGGCACGATCGGCCTGATCTCGATCGCGAACTGGTTCTACGTGCTGAAGTTCCTGTGGGCGCCGCTGCTCGATGCGCAGGACCCCCCGCTGTTCGCACGCCTCGGGCGCCGCCGCGGCTGGCTGCTGACTGCACACATGGTCCTCGTCGGCGCGCTCGTCGCGACCGCGCTGACGGGACCGCAAACGTCGTTGCTCGGATTCACGGCGCTGCTCGGACTCGTGGCGTTCGCGGGAGCGACGCAGGACACCGCGGTCGATGCGTACCGGATCGAGATCGCGCCGGTGCAGGCGCAGGGCGCGCTCGTCGCGACGTATTCGATCGGATATCGAATGGGGCTCATCACCGGCGGCGCCGGCGCGCTCTACGTCGCGGAATTCTCGAGCTGGTCGAACGCCTACCTCGCGATGGCGCTGCTCGTGCTGATCCCCGCGACGGCCGCGATGCTCGCGCGCGAGCCCGAGCGCTCGGCCGCATCGCTTGCCCGGACCCGCATGCGGCTCGCCGACTTCGTCGATCCGTTCCGGGAGTTCGTCAGGCGGCACGGCAAGCTGCTCGCGGTCGTGGTGCTCGTGTTCGTCGGGCTGTACAAGCTCCCCGACCAGATCCTCGGTGTGCTCGCGGGCCCGTTCTATCGCGATATCGGGTTCACGAAAGCGGACATCGCGACGGTGTCGAAGCTCTACGGCGTCATGCTCGGCCTCGCGGGCGTCCTGGCCGCCGCGCTCGCGATCGCCGCGTTTCCGTTGCGGAAGCTGCTCCTCGTCGCGGCGCTCGGCATCGCGACGACGAACCTGCTCTACATCGTGATGGCGGTGAACCCGGGCGAATACTGGGCGTTCGTGCTGACGATCTCGGGAGACAACTTCGCGCTCGGATTCGCAGGCACGGTGCTCGTGACCTACATGTCGTCGCTGACGAGTGCCGGATACACGGCGACCCAGTACGCCTTGCTGAGCTCCCTCGCGAACCTGCCGGGCAAGGCCGCGGCGCTGTTCTCGGGTTTCATCGTCGAGAACTACGGGTACATCGCGTTCTTCGTCGCAAGCACACTGTCGATCGTGCCGACGCTCCTGCTGCTGTGGTGGTTGTGGCGCCGGATCGAGCCCGCGCCCGCCAAAGCGTGACGGCGTCCGGGTAACCGTCGGCAGCACTTGATACCATCGCGCCGGGCCATCGCCCGGGGATCATCCGACTTGCCCGATTTCCTCCTGCGCGGCATCGACAATGCGGTCGCGGAGCGCGTGAAGTCGATCGCGCGCGATCGCAACTGGTCGATCAACGACGTGATCCTGCATCTGCTCAAGCAGGCGCTCGGCCTCAGCGACGACGACATCGCCCGGGGCAATGCGCAGCAGGACATCGCGACGCTCACGGGAACCTGGGACCCCGCCGAATCGGCGGCGTTCCGCGCCGCGCTCGAGGCGTTCGAGGGCCTGCCGGTCGACGAAGCGCCGCTCACCCCCAAGCTGCAGCGCTAGGAGACCGGGGGCAGAATCGTTCGGGGCGACGCTGCCGCCCAGAGTCCTAGGCCGGGTAGATGCCGCCGAGCACGCGCGCGCCGCGTGCGCCCGTGACGGCCGGCAGGTTGCCGGGCCGGCCTTCGAGCGTCTCGCGCGCGAGCCACGCGAATCCGATCGCTTCGACGAAGTCGGGTGGCACGCCGTACGCCGCAGTGGACTGAAGTGGCAGCGGCGCTAGCGCCGCGGCGAGCCGTTCCATCAGGAACGCGTTGCGCACGCCGCCCCCGCACGCGACGACGCGCGCGGCGCGCGGCGCCGATTCGCGTACGGCGCGCGCGATCGATTCGCAGGTCAATGCGACGAGGGACGCCTGCACGTCGGCCGGCGCGCAGGCGCCGAGCCCGGAAGACGCCTGCGCGAGCCAGTCGAGGTTGAACCGGTCGCGCCCGGTGCTCTTCGGCGGCCGCTGGGCGAAATACGGATCCTCGAGCATTCGCGCGA
>DATLNY010000401.1:0-5969 GCA_035536495.1 Candidatus Saccharimonadia bacterium
TCTGTGAAGGTTTCGGACCGAGGTAACCCGCCCGGGTCCGATCCTCGCTCCGTCAGAGCGCAGTTTTGGCTCATTCCTGCTGGTGGTGATTGCATGCATCGCTATACCGCGCGCGTGGAATGGCATCGTGATGGCAGCGAATTCCTCGACAACCGGTACGCGCGTCGTCATTCGTGGACGTTCGACGGCGGGCTGACAGTGATTGCCTCGTCGTCGCCGCAGGTCGTGCCGGTTCCGTTGTCGGATCCGGCAGCGATCGATCCGGAAGAAGCGCTCGTCGCGGCGGCATCGAGCTGCCACATGCTCTGGTTTCTTTCGCTCGCGGCACGGCGCGGCTTGATCGTGGATCGCTATGTCGATGACGCGTGGGCGACGATGGGCAAGGACGCCGACGGCCGCATCGCGCTGACGAAGATCACGCTGCGGCCGCGCGTGGAATTCGCGGCTGGCGAACCGTCGCGTGACGAGCTCGCTTCGCTGCACGAGGCCGCGCACGATTCGTGCTTCATCGCGAATTCGCTGAAGACTCCGATCGTCATCGAGCACGACTGAGTCGGGCGGTGTTCTGTGGGAGGGGCTTCAGCACCGATGCCTTTCGCGAAGAGCATCGGGGCTGAAGCCCCTCCCTACAGTTCCCTACCCGCACACGTGGCGGCCCTCGGCGATAATGGGCCGATGCAGCGTTTCGCACCCGGCCAGCGCTGGATCTCGAACGCCGAGCCGGAGCTCGGGCTCGGAACCGTGTTGCGCGTCGACGGGCGCCAGGTGCAGGTGCTCTACCCCGCAACGGGCGTGATGCGGCATTACGCGGCGCAATCGGCGCCGCTGTCGCGCGCGGCGTTCCGGCCCGGCGACCGCATCACATCGCACGGCGTGCCGCTCGTTGTCGAGTCGGTCGAGGAGCACGACGGTGCGCTGCACTACCACGGCGGCGGCCAGACGATTCCCGAAGGAGCGCTCGACGACGTCCAGAATGTCTCGAAGGCGGACGACCGGCTCATCACGGGACGCGTCGATCCGAACGATGCGTTCGAATTGCGGGTGGAGGCACTGTCGCGCCGTGCCGCAGCGCGCAGCAGCCCGGGGTACGGCGTGCTGTCGGCGCGCATCGACCTGATCCCGCACCAGCTGCGCGCGGCAGAGATCGCGAGCGCACGGCGGCCGCCGCGCGTGCTGCTCGCCGACGAGGTCGGGCTCGGCAAGACGATCGAGGCGTGCCTCGTCGTCGCGCGGCTCGTCGCGAGCGGACGCGCGTCGCGCGTTCTCGTGCTCGTTCCCGAAGCGCTCGTCTACCAGTGGTTCGTCGAGCTCCTGCGGCGATTCAACCTGTCGTTCGCGATCTTCGACGAGGAGCGCGTCGAGTCGATCGAGCTCGAGGGCGACGGGCGCAATCCGTTCCAGGACGAGCAGCTGGTTCTGAGCGACGTCGGGTTCCTGGTCGAACACCCGGAGCGCGCGCGGCAATGCGTGCAGGCAGGATGGGACCTGCTCGTCGTCGACGAGGCGCACCACCTCGCGTGGGCGCCCGGGGACGAGAGCGACGAATACATCGTCGTCGAGGCGCTCGCGAAGCGCACGCGCGGTGTCGTGCTGCTGACTGCGACGCCCGAGCAGCTCGGCCGCACGGGCCACTTCGCGCGGCTGCGGCTGCTCGATCCGGCGCGCTTCCACGACCTCGTCGAATACCAGCACAACGCCGAGCACTATGTCGCGCTGTCCCGGCTCGCGGAGCGCATCATCGCGCGCGAGCCGCTCGGCTCCGACCTTCAGTCGCTGCTCGAGCGACTGCTCGGCGACGAGGCCGAGTCGGGCGCGGTCGCGCTGCTCGCGCGCGACGACGACGCGTCGCGCGAGGAGCTGCTGCGACAGCTCATCGATCGACACGGCACCGGCCGCGTGATGTTCCGCAACCGGCGCGCGGTCGTCGGCGGCTTCCCGCGTCGCGTCAAGCACCTCGACGTGCTGCCCCAGGGCTGCGCCGACTTATCGACGCGCGCGCGCCTCGTCGACGAGTTCCACGGCGACCTGGCGTCTCCGCCGTTCGCGCCGCCGCTCGACCTGCGCGCCGATCCGCGCGTCGACTGGCTCGTCGCGCTGCTCGACGCGCTGCCGACGGAAAAGGTCCTGCTGATCTGCCGCACGCAACCGAAGCTCCACGCGCTCGAGGAGGCGCTCCGGATGCGCTCGGGCGTGCCGGTCGCGCGCTTCCACGAAGGGCTCGGGATCGTGCAGCGCGACCGCAACGCCGCGTACTTCGCGCAGGCCGACGGCGCGCGGGTGCTGCTTTGCACCGAGATCGGCTCGGAAGGGCGCAACTTCCAGTTCGCGCACCATCTCGTGCTCTGGGACCTGCCGCTCGATCCCGACCTCGTCGAACAGCGGATCGGCCGGCTCGACCGGATCGGGCAGAGCGGCGACGTCCACGTCCACGCGTGCGTCGTCGAGCACAGCGCCCAGCACGCGCTGCTGCGGTGGTTCGACGAGGGCCTCGACGCGTTCACGGCGGGACCCGAGGATGGCCGCGAGATCCTGAAGCGCTACGGCGAGCGCGTCGTCGACGCCGCGCTCGCGTGCGCGCGGGGCGAGCCCGACGCGCGATCGCTGCTCGATGCGGTCATTGCCCAGACGCGCGCGGCCCACGTCGAGCACGCGCGCAGCATCGCCGAGGGACGCGACCGGCTGCTCGAGCTCGCGACGCTCTACGCACCGGGCGTCGGCGCCCTGCGCGATGCGATCGAGCAGGCGGATGCCTCGCGCTCGGACGAGGAGTTCACGCTGCGCCTGCTCGAGCTCTACGGCGTTCACGTCGACGAGCTCGCGCCGCGCACGTTCCTGCTCGATCCCGAGATGGCGACGACCGAGGCGCTGCCGGGCTTCGATGGCGGCGCACGCCAGGTCACGTTCGACCGCGCGACGGCGCTCGCGAGGGAGGAGCTCGCACTGCTTCGCCTCGACCATCCGATCGCGGCCGGCGCGCTCGACCTGCTGCTCTCGTCGGAGACCGGCAACGCGACGTTCCTCGTCGACGATTCGCTGCCGCCGCGCACCGCGCTGCTCGACGCGGTGTTCCTGCTCGAATGCGTCGCGCCGCCCGCGCTCGCGATCGACCGGTTCCTGCCGCCGACTTCGGTTCGCGTCTGCGTCGACACGCGTCGCGTCGATCGCACCGGCTACCAGCCCGATGCGCGCAGCATCGCGCGCGCGCGAGAACGGCCCGTCGATCTCGCGAAGCACCGGAAGATCTTCGGCACGCTCGTACCCCCGATGCTCGCCGCCGCCGAGCAGCTCGCCGCCGGGAAGGCGCGGCGCGAAATCGATGCGGCGATTCAGAAGGCCGGCGAGTCGCTCGCCGCGGAAATCGGGCGGCTGCGCGCGCTCGCGCGCGTCAACCCGACCGTGCGTCCCGAAGAGATCGCCGCAGCCGAGCGCGAATGGGTCCAGCTCTCGGAGCTGCTGCCGCAATCGCGCGTACGGCTCGAATCGCTGCGCTTCGTCGCGAGCGCCGACTTCCTGTCGTTGCGGGGCTAGAGCATCAGGCGCCGCTTCGGCTTGATCGGGAGCTTCCCGCGCCAGTACTGCAGCAGCAGCAGGCCGGCGAGCATGCCGCCGAGATGCGCGAAGTGCGCGATCGGCGAATGCGCGCGCGCGAGCCCCTGGAACAGCTCGATCACCCCGAACAGGATGACGAACAGCCACGCAGGCATCGGGATCGGCGGGATCAGCAGCATGATCGTCCGGCGCGGGAACAGCATCCCGTACGCGAGCAGCAAACCGTAGACGCCGCCCGACGCGCCGACGGTCGGCGCCATTCCCTGCGGCGGCTGCACGCCCATCGTCGCGAGCTGCAGCAATGCGGCACCGATGACGCACGTCGCGTAGTAGATGACGAACGGGCGCGATTCGAGCGCCTGTTCGATCGCGCCGCCGAACATGTAGAGCGCGAGGCAGTTCATCGCGAGGTGGAGCATGCCGCCGTGCAGGAAGCCGTACGTCACGAGCTGCCACGGCATGAACGAGATCTCGACGATGCCCTGCGCGGTCGACGCGTAAGCCGGGCCGCCGAGCGGCCACAGCGCGAAGTTCGCGATCAGCATCGGACCGAGCACCTGCTGCAGCAGGAACACTGCGACGTTCGCGATCAGCAGGGCCTGGGTGACGGGCGGGATATCACGCATGCTGGATCTGATCTCTTTCGATGCGAACGGGTTCGGTCCGGCGGGTCGGCGCTTTTGTAGGAGGGGCCTCAGCCCCGATGCTCTTCGCGAAAGGCATCGGGGCTGAGGCCCTTCCTGCAAAAGCACATCGGGGCTAAGGGTCGATTCGAGATGTAGGCGCGGGAGCGCATGACAAGTGCGCGATCAGTCGGCTGGGCCCCAAAGCAGCGCATCGAGCGACGCGGCGCGCTGCCAGCCATAGCGCGAAAGATCGACGCGGCCGCGCTCGACCGCGACGCGCTCGCGCGCCAGCAGCCGCGACTGTCGCAGATAGCCGTCCGAACCCTCCGGAAACGCGATGCGCCCGTCGGCGCGCAGGATGCGATGCCACGGCAGCGACGCGCCCTCCGGTGCGTGGCGCAACGCCCAGCCGACGAGTCGCGCGCGACCCGGCAGCCCGGCAACCGCCGCGACCTGCCCGTAGCTCGCGACGCGCCCGCGCGGCACGCGCGCGACAGTCGACAGGATGCGCTGCGCTTCCGGAGACACTGCTGCCGACATGCGGCTAGCATAACGGCCTCGCCCCAGGGATCCGAGCCATGATGGACAGCTTCGAAGACGTGCGCGCGCACCTCGGTGGCAAGCACCTGCTGCGCGACAGCGAGCCGTACCTCATCAGCTTCGATCTTTCGATCGCGGACGGGCGCCGCCAGAGCCTGTTCCTCGCCGAGCTCGAAGGCCACAACGCGCGTCGCTACCTGCGCGTGTCGTCGCCGATCGCGCCGGTCGGCAAGCTCGATCCCGCGAAGTGCCTGCGCTTCAACTGGGAGCAGCGCGTCGGCTATCTCGCGCTGTCGGACCTCGAGGGAGAACCCTACCTGCAGCTCTGCGAGAACCGCCCGTTCGCGGGACTCTCCGCGCGCGAGCTCGACCTCATGCTGACCGAGCTCGGTACCCTCGCCGACCGGCTCGAGCACCTCATGCGCGACGGGCGCGACGTCGTCTGACCTTCCGCAGATCAGAACACGTGCGCCGCGGGTCCGCGTCGCCCGCGGCGATCGGAGGCAACATGAAGAAGCATTGCGCCTTCCTCCGACCTCTCCGCGGATCACCCGCATGGCCGCATGTTGTGCACGTGTTCGCGCTGCTTGCTTTCGCTGGCGGCGCGCGCGCCGCGAACGAGCTGATCTTCCTGAGCGGCTTCGAGGACTGCGCCCCCGCCTTCGCGGACGCCGACGGTGACGGCTGGGGCGACGAGCTGCGCGGGACGGACAATTGCACGCGTCCGGCGTCGTATGTCGTGGCGTTCGGCGACTGCAACGACGGCGAGCAGACCGTGCATCCCGGCGCTCCCGATGCACCGGATGCCTCGTTCGGGGATGCAAACTGCGACGGAATCGACGGCGACGTCGTGCGCGCGGCGTTCGTCGCGCCGGGAGGCGTGGACGGTCCTGCGTGTTCGATCGATGCGCCATGCGCGACGGTCGCGCACGCGCTGGCGCGCGTCGCGGCCGACAGCGCGCGCGATCACGTTTACGTGCAGGCCGGGCAGTACGCGGGGCACGTCGACCTCGTGGCCAGCGAGGCCGTGTTCGGCGGATACGATGCGAGCTGGATGCGCGCCGACCGTGATGCTCCCGGACACGCGTCGATCATCCAGGGCGGCGTGCGCGCGAACGGAATCGTCGCGTCGGACGGCAACGCACCGATGCTCGAGAACCTCGTCGTGCTCGGGCCCGATGGCGCCGGTGCAGAAGCGAGCTCGATCGCCGTGCGCATCTCGGCATCGAGCGGCGTCGTGCTCGCGCGCCTGCG
>DATLNY010000402.1:0-6213 GCA_035536495.1 Candidatus Saccharimonadia bacterium
GGTGCCGTCAGCGTGATGCAGTACCGCGACGACGGCTACCTGCCGCACGCGCTGCTCAACTACATCGTGCGGCTCGGCTGGTCGCATGGCGACCAGGAGATCTTCACGCGCGACCAGCTGATCGGGCTGTTCAGCGTCGACGACGTCAACAAGTCCGCGGCGCGCTTCGACTTCGACAAGCTCGCGTGGCTCAACCAGCAGTACCTGAAGAGCGAGCCGCCCGAATCGATCGCGCGGCATTTCGAGTGGCACCTGCGCGCGCAGGGGCTCGAGCTCGCCGACGGGCCCGCGCCAGCCGACCTCGTCGTCGCGCTGCGTGATCGCGTCCGGACGCTGAAGGAGATGGCCGAGCGTGCGCGCGCCTGGTTCGTCGAGCCCGAGGCGTACGACCCTTCCGCGGTCGAGAAGCACTTCGGCGGCCGCGCGTCCGAGGCGCTCGCTGCGGTGCGCGAACGCCTCGCGACGATCGACGAAACGACGTGGCGTCCGGAAAGCGTCGACGCCGCGCTGAAGGCCGCGGCCGAGTGGCTCGGCGAGGGCCTCGGCAAGGTCGCCCAGCCGCTGCGCGTCGCGATCACGGGCACCGCGGTGTCGCCGGCGATCGACCACACCGTCTTCCTTTGCGGCAAGCCGCGCGCGCTCGCGCGCATCGATCGGGCGCTCGTGTTCCTTGCCGCGCGCGGGTGATCCCGGCGCGCGGCGCATCCCCGGCGCCGCGCTATGATCCCCCCATGGCTTCCGCCGCCAGGATTCGCTCGCACGAGCACCGGCACGAACCCGTGCACTACCTGCGCGAGGTCTCGCAGGCGTGCGATTCGCGCGGCCTCAAGCTGACGCCGCTGCGGCTGCGCGTGCTCGAGCTGATCGCGCGAGAGAGGAAGCCGATCAAGGCCTACGACCTGCTCGACCGGCTGCGTGACGAGCGCGAAAGCGCAGCGCCTCCGACGGTGTATCGCGCGCTCGATTTCCTGCTCGAGCACGGCTTCATCCACCGGCTCGCTTCGATCAACTCGTACACCTCGTGCCACCACCCGAGCGAGCGCCACACGGTGCCGTTCTTCATCTGCGACGTCTGCGCGGGCGCGACCGAGCTATGCGACGCGCGCGTGTCGACGCTGCTCGTCGAGCAGGCACGTGCGATGGGATTCACGCCGGAGGCCCAGACCCTGGAAGTGCATGGCATCTGTGCCCGCTGCAGCCGCGCCTGACGTGCGGCAGCGGCTGCTGATCGTCGCGCTCGCATTCGGGGCGGCCTGCGCCGCGCATGCGCAGGATTTCCCGATCACGGACCCGCCGCCCGAACCGGTCGCGAACCCGCCGGCGCAGGCGCGCGCGGCGGATCGCGCGGTGATCGAGTCCGACCTCGCACGACTCGATGCGGAACGCCTGCAGCGCAAGCGCGCCGAGGACGAGGCGCTCGCGCTCGATGCGCAGCAGCTCGCCGATGCGCTCGCGGCGGGCCCGCCCGAGATCGCCGATTTCGTCGGGCCACCCGCGCTCGCGGACCTTCCCGCCGATCCAGACAAGCCCGCGGCGAAGGTGGCGCTCGGCGCAATCGAGCTGCTTGGCGAGTCGATCGAACCTGGCACGCGCAAGGAGTTGCGCTGGCAGGTCGGCACGTCGTTCGACGGCGATGCCGTGACGACTCCGATCACGATCATCCACGGATCGAGCGCGGGTCCGAAGCTCTGCCTCACGGCCGCCGTGCACGGCGACGAGCTCAACGGCGTCGAAGTCGTGCGGCGCGTCGCGAACGAGATCGATCCGAAGGAGCTGTCGGGGACACTGATCGCGATCCCGATCGTCAACCTGCTCGGATTCTCGCGCGGGACGCGCTACCTGCCCGACAGGCGGGATCTCAACCGCTTCTTTCCCGGCAGCCCCAACGGCAGTGCGGCGTCGCGCATCGCGTACAGCCTGTTCAAATCGCTGATCCAGCATTGCGATGCGCTCGTCGACTTCCACACCGGTTCGTTCGATCGCGCGAACCTGCCGCAGGTCCGCGGCGACCTCACGCTCGACAGCGTGCTCGAATTCACGCGCGGCTTCGGCGCGACGCCGGTGCTGCACTCGCCGGGCTCGCGCGGCATGCTGCGGCTCGCGGCGACCGATCACGGCATCCCTGCCGTCACGTTCGAGGTCGGCGCGCCGGCGCGCCTCGAGCCCGACCAGATCGACTTCGCGGTGCAGGCGATCAGCGCGCTGATGCATGCGCAAGGCATGACGAAGAGCTTCCGCATGTGGGCCGAGCCGCAGGCGACGTTCTACGAATCTCGCTGGGTGCGCGCGAACCACGGCGGCATGCTGTTCTCGACGGTCAAGCTCGGCGATCGCGTGCGCCAGGGCCAGCGCCTCGGCAAGGTCGTCGACCCGATCAAGAACGCCGAGAACGAGATCATGTCGCCGTTCCGCGGCCGCGTCATCGGCATCGCGCTGAACCAGCTCGTGCTGCCGGGCTTCGCCGCGTACCACATAGGGATCGAGCGCAGCGAGGAGCAGGCGGTCGAGGAAGCGTCGCAACCCGCTGCGACCGAGGACGAGCTCGAGCGGCTCGAGGGCGACGAGATGAACGAACGCCGCGGCGAGCCGACCGGCGAGCCCGTCGCGGAGCCGCCCGGCATCCGCTAGTTCCGGCTACCAGTACGCGCGCACGCCGAGCGCGATCGAGCGTCCGGGCAGGGGCGCCTCGTCCTTCAGGAACGAGGTGTGGACGTGCGCGTCGCGGTCGGTGAGGTTGCGTGCATCGAGGAACACCTCGATCTCGTTCCCGTTCGAAAGATCGAACGCATGCGAAACGTGCGCGTCGACGAGCGTGTAGCCGGGAGTCGGCTGCTCGAACGGAGCGACGTCGCGCTGCGCGGCGTACCGGATCGCACCGATATTCGCGCGCCAGCCGTCGCGCGCCCACTGGATCGACGCGCCGACGCGTGCGGGCGCGAGGCGCGGCACGTTCTCGCCCGAGTCGAGCTCGGCGTCGATCGTGTCGCCGAACAGCCGCGCGTCGAACTTCCCGTACGCATTGTCGGCGAGCACGGCCTCGAGCTCGGCCTCGAAGCCCGTGTAGCGCGCGTCGGCCTGCGTCCAGACCCGCACGGGCAGCGCCGCGTCGGGATCGATCTCGCGCGTGTCGGCGAGATAGATGAAGTCCGCGAAATCGGTGACGTACGCGGCGACGCGCGCGTCGAAACGCTTGCCGTCGTGGTGGATCCCGAGCTCCGCGCTGCGCGCGGTTTCCTCGACGAGGGCGGCGTTGCCGACCTCGAAGCTCTGCGTCGCGACGTGGGCGCCGTTCGAGAACAACTCCTCGCTCGACGGTGCGCGCTGCGCGCGGTCGAGGTTGAGGTGCAGGTCGAGCTCGTCGGCGAGCTCGTAGATCGCGCCGCCGGACAACGACGACACGCCGAACGACGCTGCGCGCCCGTCGGCGGTCTCGATCTCGACGACGTCGTAGCGCGCGCCGAGCTCGAACGTGAACGCACCCGCCGTGGCCTGCTCGATCACGAACACGCCGGCATCGTCGGTGCGCGACGGCGGCACGAACGCCTCGGCGCCCACCGCTTCGAAGTCGCGCCGTGCGAGCTGCGCGCCGAGGGCGCCGGTGAAGCGGCCGAAGGCGGCATGCACGAGCTCGCCGCGTACCTCCCACGCGCGATTGTCGAAACGCGTGCCGATCTCGGCGCCCTCGAGCTCGAGATGCTCGTACTCGTTGTACGCAGCGCGCGCGACGATGCGCTCGGCGCCCGCGAACGGTGCATCGAGCACGAGCTTTGCGTCGACGCGGTTCTGCGCCGCGTCGATGCGGACGTCTTCGTCGCCCTCGTGTCCGCTCTCGTCAGGGTCGGTGTCCTCCTCGTGCACGTGGCCACCGGGGATTCCGTAGAGCGTGTCGTAGCGGCTCACCGACAGGCCGGCGAATCCATATCCGCCGAAGTGCGAATAGCCGACCGCGCCCGCCGTCGTCTCGACCGCGCTGTTCTCGAGCAGCTCGCCGTCGTTCGAGCCGCCGGTCTCGTAGTCGTCGGTGTTGCGGCTGACGAAGTCGACGTGCAGGGCGTGACGCTCGCTGCTGAAGTCCGCGCGCGCCATGCCGGTTGACTCGTCGGAACCGGTGCTCGTGCGCAGCTCGGCGCGGCCGTGCGCGCCTTCGTTCGCGCGCTCGGGGATGCGTCCGTCGACGACGTTGACGACGCCGCCGATCGCGCCGGAGCCGTACAACAGCGTCGCGGGTCCCTTGAGCACTTCGATCTGCTCGGCGAGGAACGGCTCGATCGTCACGGCATGGTCGGCGCTGACGGTCGAGACGTCGAGCGAGCCGATCCCGGCCTCGAGCACCTGCACGCGGCCGCCTTCGAGGCCGCGGATGATCGGGCGCCCGACGCCCGCGCCGAAATACGACGACTGCACGCCGAGCTCGCGCGAAACCGTCTCGCCGAGTGTCGCGGCGCGACGATCCTCGAGCTCCGCGCCGCCGAGGATCGCGGCGGGTTGCACGAGCTCCCCGTCGAGCAGCGGCGTCGCCGTGACCGTGATCTCCTCGAGCTCGCGCTCGTGCCCGCGGCCCGCGCGCTGCGGCGCGTCCTGCGCGGGCAGGGCCGGCGCGGCGAGCAGCGCGGCGATCGCGAGGGGCAGGGTTTGCTTCAGGCGCATGGCGACGGTCGAGGCGACAACGGTCGGTATGTTATAAAGTATCATCCATGCCGCGGCAATGGCCGCACCGACAGTTGCCGCGACGGCTCCGATTCAGCACCGCGTGTTACTTTATAACCCGATGATTCCCGCGACGAGACTGGCCACGACCGACGCCGAAGCCCAGGGCGTGCTGCCGCAACTCGACCTCGTCGGGGCCGGCGCATCGTTCCTCTGCGCGGTGCACTGCGCAGTGATGCCGGTGCTGCTGTCGACGCTGCCGCTCGCGGGGATCGAGGTGCTGGCCGACCACCGGGTCGAGCAGGTGTTCGTCGTTTCGGCCGCACTGTTCGGCCCGCTCGTGATCGGCTCGGGCTACTGCCGGCACCGCATCGCGGCAGTCGCGTTCGCATACCTCGCGGGCGTCGCGTCGCTGTTCGCCGGCGCATACTTTGCGCATGGCGCGGCGGCGCACGCGGTGCTGCTCGCCGGCGGGGGCGTCATGCTCGGCATCGCGCACGCGATGAACCGGCGCGGCGTGCTGCGCCATCGATGCGCGCGCAACGCATTCGCGCGGTCCTGACGGGAAGCTCCGACGAGCCGCGCAGTGGCGGCCTCCCCCGAGTTGTGTGACCATCGCGCGCCGCTCCGTGCGCGACGCAACCACGTCGCCGCCGGACCACAATCATTTTGAGGAGAGCACGATGGGCAGAGGCGACCGCAAGACCCGCAAAGGCAAGACTTCGATCAGCAGTTACGGCAAGACGCGCCCACACGCGGCACGCGGCGGCGCGAAGAAGACGACGGTCGCAAAGAAGACCGTCACGCGCAGCGCGGGCTCGCGCCCGGCCACCCCCGCGGCGAAGCGTCCTGCAGCTCCCGCCCGGCGTGCGCCGGCGAAGAAAGCCGGCGCCTGACGCGCGGCGCACGCGCCGTCCTGCTCAGCCGAGCGGACGGCCCGCGGCGAGCACGAGCGATGCCTCGTGCCCGCCGATCCAGTAGCAAAGCTCGGCCGGCTCGCGCACGTCGTAAACGGCGATGTCGGCATCCTTGCCGACTTCGAGGCTGCCCTTCGACGCGTCCAGCCCGAGCGCGCGCGCCGCGTTGCGGGTGATGCCGCGCAGTGCTTCTTCGGGCGTCAGCCGGAACAGCGTGCACGCGAGGTTCGCGGCCGCCAGCAGCGAGCGCAGCGGTGAAGTCCCCGGATTGAGGTCGGTCGCGACCGCGAGGGGGACGCCGTGGCTGCGCAGCATCGCGACCGGCGGCAGTCGCGTTTCGCGCAGCGCGTAGTACGCGCCGGGCAACAGCACCGCGACGGTGCCGGCCGCCGCCATCGCGGCCGCGCCGGCTTCGTCGAGGTGCTCGAGATGATCGGCCGACAGCCCGCGATGGCGGGCGACGAGCGCGGCGCCGTCGAGGTTCGACAACTGCTCGGCATGGAGCTTGACGGGCAGGCCGAGGCCCTGCGCACGCTCGAACACGCGCGTGACTTCTGCAGCGGAAAACCCGATTCCTTCGCAGAACGCGTCGACCGCATCGACGAGCCCTTCGCCCGCGAGGATCGGCAGCCATTCATCCGCGACGCGC
>DATLNY010000403.1:0-2099 GCA_035536495.1 Candidatus Saccharimonadia bacterium
CGAACTATGCCGTGCTACAGGTGCTGATCGAAGAGCTCACCGACCGGCCGCTGATCGCGCTGTATGAAGAGCGGTTCTTTCGTCCGCATGAGCTCGACGCGATGCGGGTGTGTCCGTTCCTTCTCGACGACACGCGCGGCCACGCGGTCGGTTACGCAACGCGCGAGGACCGGCTCGTCCGCGCCGAGGGCGTCAACAACGTGGCGAGCCTCGCTCAGGGTGGACTCTGCGGGAGCGCGCTCGATCTCGCGCGCTGGCTGCGGCTGCTCGCGACGGGCAGGATCATCGACGCGACCTCGTTTGCGCGGATGACCACGCCGACCCGGCTCGACGACGGTTCCGAAACCGGTTACGGGTTCGGCGTCGGTCTCGTGCCGCAGGACGGCGTGCGAAGGGTCGGGCACAGCGGCATCGGTTTCGGGTACTCGAGCAGCGCCGCTTACTACCCCGACGCGGAGCTCACGATCGTCGTGCTCGCCAACCGGTTCGGCTATCCCGACGCACTCGAACGCCAGATCGCGCGACGACTGCTCGCGCTGCCCGAGCCGGACTACGGCGACGTCGGCATCACGCCCGCGCAGCGCCGTGCGTGGACAGGCCGCTACGACGTCGGGATGTTCGGATGGACGCCGACATTCTTCGAACGCGACGGCCGCCTGTGGTTCGAGCTATTCGGACCGGACACGCGCTACGCGCTGATCCGGACGCGCGACGGCTGGTTGGTGCCGGAGACCGTCCCGGACGCGATGCGGTTCCGCTTCGAGGAAACGCCGAGCGGCCTCCGGCTGCGGATGCAGACGATGGGAACGCAGGACTGGAGTGGTTTTGCTTCTGCGGCGCCGGCAACGAAACCGCCGAAATAGGCTTCGCTATCCGCCCGCCGGCTGCGCTGGCGGGGGCGAGGGCTCGGCCGCCGCTGCCCACGACCGACACGACGCAGGAAGAAAGCGATCCTCGAGGCTCGTGCGATCGTCGCCGCCTGCAGTCATCCCGGGAACCGGCTCTGCGCGCCCGCAGATCCACGACATCGGGCTGTCGGGCGCGGCCGACACGTAGACCGGGCGGATCGACAGCATCTTGCCGCGGATCTGCTCGTTGACGCGGTGGCCGAACCGTACGTGCATCGCGCCGCCGACGACCTCGACGCGCTCGACGTAATTGCCGATGAGGTGCTCCGGCGCGGCGACGCCCGCTGCGCCGTTGTCGCGCGGGAAGCGGCCGTGCTGGCGATGGAACTCGATCACGCGCGAGCGCAGCTCGCCGACGAGCGAGATGCCCTCGGCGACCTGCGCGCGGATGATGTAGTCGCTGTACGCGGGAATCGCGATCGCGAGCAGGATGCCGAGCACCGCGATGACGATCATCAGCTCGATCAGGGTGAAACCGTGCGTAGCGGACTTGGGCGGGTTCATGGGCTCACACCGTGGCGGCGATCCGGAAGAACATGAGGTACATCGCGACGAGCAGCGGCACGACGAGCAGCGCGGTGAAGATGCCCGCGTAGAGCGCGAGGCGTTCGCGCCGTGCGGCGAGCGCGAGCGGCGCGTCCGCGAGCTCGCTCGCGAGGCGGTGCTGGAGCTCGTCACGCAGGGTGCCGACACTCGCCGCGCCGTCGAGCAACGCGCGATCGGATTCCGCATCGAGGCGCGTGCCGTCGATGCGCGTCCAGTCGGCGACCGTGTCGCGGGCGCCGTCGAGCGCGGCCGCAGGGGCGACCCCGGCGTCGAGCAAAGCACCGGCGGTCCATGCGTGCAGCAGCGCGCGATGCCGCGTGACCGCGCCGCGCAGCAGCCCGATGCGGCTGAACAGCACGGGCCACGCGCGCAGCAGGATCGCGCGACGCGCGGTCAACACGCTGAGGAAGATCCAGGCCACGAACAGCCACAGCGCGGCGAGCAACGCCGCCCCGAGCCCGGCCTGGAACACGAGGTGCGAAAAACGCGGAATCCCCTCGCCGAGGATCTGCGCGAACTGCGGCACCACGAAGATCACCAGGATCTGGTACGCGAGCGTCGCGATCGCGGCGAGGCCGAGCGCGTAGTGGCCGAAGCCGAGCATGCCGCGCCACAGCCCGACATAGGCGCTCTCTATCGCGTGCT
>DATLNY010000404.1:0-3216 GCA_035536495.1 Candidatus Saccharimonadia bacterium
CGGTCCCGGTCGCGACGACGAGACCGCGCGCGTCCCACGCGAGCGCCTGCGCCTCGGGCCGCTGCGGGTCCATCGTCCGCACGAGCGTCGCGCTCAAAACCGTGACGCGCTCGTCGGCCCCGGCCGTCAACGCGAGCGCAAGCAGTGCAACACCCAGGCCGATGCGCATGTCGCCTCCGCGTTTCGTGGACCCCGATTGTAGGCGGGTCCGGGCTGCGCGGACGTGCCGCGATGCCGCGTCGGTCCGTACCTGGCCAAAAGCCGCGCGTCGAAGCGAATCGCCCGTGCGGCGAGCCGTGCGTTTGCGCACTGGCATGTTGCGCCGCGGCTGCGTCATGGTCGGGCATCCGACCGGCGAGGGAGCGGCGATGGCCACGAGCTTCGAATTGAACGGCAAGCCCGTGACGTTCGCGGGCGACGACGCGATGCCGCTGCTGTGGTACCTGCGCGACCACGCCGGGCTCACGGGGACCAAGTACGGCTGCGGCATCGCACAATGCGGCGCGTGCACGGTGCACGTCGACGGCGCCGCAGTCCGCTCGTGCGTCGTGCCGGTCTCCACGCTCGAAGGCAAGCGCGTGCGCACGATCGAATCGCTCGCCGACGGCGACACGCTGCATGTAGTGCAGCAAGCCTGGATCGAGGAAGACGTCGCGCAATGCGGGTATTGCCAGGCTGGCCAGATCATGGCCGCTGTCGCGCTGCTCGACCGCATCGCGCACCCGACCGAAGCGGACATCTCGTCGATCACGAACCTCTGCCGCTGCGGCACCTATCCGCGCATCCGCAAGGCAATCCGTCGTGCTGCCGCCGCGGCGCGGCCGGCCGGTGCATCCGCGGCGCCGACGATCGCAGGCGTCCCGACAGCGACGGACGAAGCCGGGAGCGAATCGGTTGCGGAGGTCGTGCCGTGAGCGCCGTCCTCGCGCTCGACCGGCGCGCGTTCCTCGCGGTCGCGCTGACATCGACCGGCGCGCTGCTGCTGTCGCGCCATGCAACGGCGCTCGGCGAAGCGGCAACGCCGGTCGCGGGCGGAACGCAGCTCGGCGTGTTCGTGCGGATCGAACCCGACGGCGACGTCGTGATCGGCGCGCGTGGCGCCGAGATCGGCCAGGGCGTCATGACCTCGCTGCCGATGCTGATCGCCGAAGAGCTCGATGTGCCGTGGGCGCGCGTGCGCGTCGAGCAGCTGCCGCTCGGCCTCGTGCCGACCGACGCCGCGCCCGGCGTGACGTGGAAATACGGCCCGCAGGGCGCCGGCGGCAGCACGAGCATTCCCGAGGCGTGGAAGGACCTTCGAGTTGCCGGCGCCGAGGCGCGCCGGCTGCTCGTCGCGGCGGCCGCTGCGCGATGGCGCGTCGATCCCGCCACGCTCGAGACCCGCGACGGGCTCGTCGTGCACGCCGACGGCCGCACGCTCGCGTACGGCGCGCTCGTGGCGGAAGCCGCGGCGCTGCCGCTGCCGAAGGACGCGCCGGCGCTGAAGGATCCGAAGAAGTTCAGGATCGTCGGCACGCCGGTGCGCGTCGTCGACGCACGCGAGATCGTGACGGGCCGCGCGCGTTTCGGCCTAGACGAGACGCTGCCCGGCGCGCTCGTCGCGTCGATCGAGCGCTGTCCGTATTTCGACGGCGAGCTCGTCTCGTTCGATGCGGGCGCCGCGAAGAAGGTGCCCGGCGTGCGCGACGTCGTCGTGCTGCCGGGCCCGAAGGCTGGTGAGCCGTACACGCTCAACCTCGCGACCGGCGTCGCGGTCCTCGCTGACGACACCTGGAGCGCGCTGCAGGGTCGCCGCGCGCTGAAGATCGATTGGTCGAAAGGGCCGCACGCTGCGGAAACGAGCGCCGCGCTCGAGCAGCAGGCCGACGAGTTGCTGAAGGGGGTCGGCAAGCGTGTCCGGGACGACGGCGACTTCGACGCGGCGCGCAAGGCCGCCGCGCGCGTCGTCGAGGCGACGTACCACGTGCCGTTCGTGAGCCATGCGCCGCTCGAGCCGCAGAACGCGTGCGCGCACGTCGAGGCCGACCGCGTCACGATCGTCGCGCCGATGCAGCAGCCGAGCGGCGCGTCGCGCGCCGCGAACACGATCACCGGCATCGACCGCACGAAGATCGAGGTGCGCATGACGCGCGTCGGCGGCGCCTTCGGCCGCCGGCTCACCAATGACTTCGTCGCCGAAGCGGTGCTGCTTTCGAAGATCACCGGCAAGCCGGTCAAGGTCGTGTGGACGCGCGAGGACGACCTGCACCACGATTTCTTCCGGCCGGCCGGCACGCACCATCTGATCGCGACGCTCGATTCCGACGGCGGTGTGACCGGCTACGCGCATCGCCTCGCGAGCGCGTCGAAGTATTACCGCCGCGCCGACGTCAAGCCCGAGGACCATTCGACCGCCGAGCTCTATCCGGACGATTTTCCGGCGCAGCTCGTCCCGAACCTCCGGATCGAATGGTTCGGGCTGAAGTCCGGGATCGCTCGCGGCTCGTGGCGCGCGCCGGCGCACACCGCCAATGCGTTCACGGTGCAGAGCTTCCTCGACGAGGTCGCGCACGCGGCGAAACGCGACCCGCTCGAGCTGCGCCTTGCGCTGCTCGGCGCGGCGCGCGAGCTCGACTACGCCCAGCACGGCGGCCCGAAGTTCGACACGGGTCGTCTTGCGAACGTGCTCGAGGCAGCGGCCAAGCGGATCGGCTGGGGTCGCAAGCCCGCGAAAGGCCGCGGGATTGGCCTCGCGTGCCACTTCACGTTCGGCGGTTATGCCGCGCACGCGATCGAAGTCGCAGTCGACGCGGCCGGCGAGGTGAGAATCGAGCGCTGCGTCTGCGCGGTCGACGTCGGCCGCCCGATCAATCCGCTCGGGCTCGAAGCCCAGATGATGGGCGGCACGATCGACGGGCTATCGACCGCGTTGAACCTCGAGATCACGATCGACGGCGGGCGCGTCGTGCAGGACAGCTTCGCCGACTACCCGCTGTTGCGCATGGCGCACGCGCCCGACGTCGAGGTCGTCATCGTCCCGAGCGAGCGCGATCCGTCCGGCGCGGGCGAAATGGGCACGCCGACGCTCGCACCCGCGCTTTGCAATGCGATCTTCGCAGCGACCGGCGTGCGGATCCGCAGGTTGCCGATCAAGGACCAGCTGCGCGCGGCGCTGCGCAAGGCCTGAGCCCTCGCGGCCCGGCGGACAAATAAAAAGGACGGAGGCCTTGCGGCCTC
>DATLNY010000405.1:0-5793 GCA_035536495.1 Candidatus Saccharimonadia bacterium
GACGACGCGGAAGCCGCGCGCCTGCGCGGGATTCCTGGTGTCGTCGCGATCGCGCCGGAGCGCATCGAGCGGCTGATGACCGATGCAGGCCCGGCCTGGATCGGCGCGGAGACGGTCTGGAACGGCACCGTCCTCGGCAGCAACGTCCGCACGCGCGGCGAAGGCGCCGTCGTCGGGATCATCGACACCGGCATCAACGCGTCGCATCCGTCGTTCGCGGACGTCGGCGCGGACGGCTACAACCACGTCAATCCGCGCGGACGGCTCTACGGCGCGTGCGAAACGACGCCGGCTCGCTGCACGGACAAGCTGATCGGCATCCGCGACTTCACGACCGAGGCCGCGCGCGACGGCAGCGACACCGACGGGCACGGCTCGCACGTCGCGTCGACCGCGGCCGGCAACGTCATCGACCGCGCGATCGCGACGAGGACGGGCGACATCGCGCTGCGCGTGTCCGGCGTCGCGCCGCACGCGAACATCATTTCGTACAAGGCCTGCGTCGAAGGCGAGGGCGACGAGCCCGGCACCTGCCCGGGGAGCGCGACGCTCGCCGCGCTGAACCAGGCGATCATCGACCAGGTCGACGTCGTCAACTACTCGATCGGCGGCGATCCGAGCGACCCGTGGTCCGGCGTGCGCGGCACGCTCGACCAGGAAAGCGCGTTCCTCAACGCGCGCTTCGCCGGCGTCGTCGGCGTCGTCGCGGCGGGCAACGACGGTCCGGTCGAGGGCAGCGTCGCGAGCCCGTCGAACGCGCCGTGGGTGCTCTCGGTATCGAACGTCTCGCACGATCGCAAGTTCGCGAACGCCGCAATGAGCTTCACGGGCGCCGGTGTCCCGACGTCGCTGCGCTTCGAGGGCCAGAGCCTGACGGGCGTCGCGATCACCGCGCCGGTCGTCGACGCGGCGGCGCGCGGGTTTCCGCTGTGCTCGAAGGGCGACGCGATCGATTTCCCGCCGACCGGCGCGAGCAACCCGTTTCCGCCCGGCACATTCCGGGGCGAGATCGTGCTGTGCCGTCGCGGCATCACGGGCCGCGTGACGAAGGGATACAACCTCGCGGAGTCGGGCGCCGGCGGCATGATCCTCTACAACTCGGCAGCCGAGGGCGAGTCGACGGTGCCCGACGACCATCACCTGCCGGCGACGCATATCGGCGCGGCCGCAGGCACGCAACTCGCCGCGCTGCTCGCTGCGGCTCGCGCGCAGGGCGGCGAGGTCCGCGCGACGATCACCGCGACGCAGGCGGTGCGCACGGGATCCGGTGACCTCCTCGCGGGCAGCAGCGCGCGCGGCCCGGTGCAGCCGGTCGATGGCTACCTCAAGCCCGACATCGCCGCGCCCGGCAGCGGCATCCTCGCCGCGGCGAAGACCGGTGACGGGCTCGCGACGCTGTCGGGTACGTCGATGGCGTCGCCGCACGTCGCCGGCGCCGCGGCGCTGCTCGTCGCTGCGAATCCGGACTGGAGCGTCGCGCAGATCGAATCGGCGCTGTTGACGACCGCGATCGACGGCGTCGTGCTGCCCGACGCCGTCACGCGCGCGACTGCGCACGACGCCGGCGCAGGCCGCGCGAACGTCGCGAACGCGGCGCGACCGGGCCTTTGGTTCGACATCACGCGCGAGCAGTTCGCCGCGGCCGACCCGCAGTCGGGCAGCAGCTCGCCCGAGGCACGCGATCCGAGCCGTCTCAACCGGCCGTCGCTCGTGAGCCGCGCGTGCCTCGATTCGTGCACGTTCACGCGCACGGCGACCGCGTTCGTCGCCGGCTCGTGGCGCGCCGCCACGACGACGGTCGATGGCTTGCAGGTCAGCGTGACGCCGATCGATTTCTCGCTCGCGCGCGGCCAGTCCCAGCTGCTCACGATCACGGTCTCGGTCACCGACCCGCGCCTCGTCGGCCGCTGGCACTTCGGCCGCGTCGAGCTCGTGCCGTCGGGTACGGCGGCGTCGGTCGCGACGACGCGGCTGCCGTACGCGGTGCTGTCGGACCCGGGCGAGCTGCCCGACGAGATACGCATCAACGCCGACGCGAACAACGGTTTCCGCGACGTCAACGTCGGCGCGCTCGCCGCGCTCAAGAACCCGCGCTTCGACACGGGCCCGCTTTCGCGCCTCACAGGGCAATCGCAGGGGATGCCGATCGATCCGACCAAGGACGACCCGTACGACCTGCCGAGCGCAGGGACGTTCGTCAAGCTGCTCGACCCGCCGGCGAACCTCGACGGCGGCGGCTACGGCGTCTATGTCGAGGCAAGCTCGGTGACTGCGCGCGACGTCGACCTGTTCGTCGGGCTCGACGACAACGGCGACGGCCAGGTGCAGGAATCCGAGCAGCGCTGCACCAGCACGTCGGCGATCGCGAGTGACCGGTGCGCGATCGCGTTCCCGGGCGAATCGACCCGTCGGGTCTGGGTGCTCGTGCAGAACTTCGCGCCATCGGCGACCGGCGCGACCGACATCGTGTCGATCCGCGACGCGGTCGTCGCGCTGAAGTCGCCGCTCGCCGCGCGCAAGCGCGCGGGGGCCGCGCCGGGCCGCACCGAGGCACAGCGCGGCTTCCCGGTACGCATTTCGTGGAACGAGCCGGCGATGCTCCAGGGCGAAACCTGGATCGGATTCGCGGGGCTCGGCTTCGGCGGGGGGCCGGTCAGCCACGTGCCGATCGTGCTCGCGCGCACGGGCAACAACCTCGTCTCGCCGATCGTGATGCAGACCGGCGCGCTCGGCCGTGACAGCGAGACGATTGCGCTCGCGCCCGGCAACGCGCACGACCGCATCGTCATCGACGTTCCGCCGACCGCGACGGCCATGACCGTCACGACGGCGGGCACCGGCGAGGTCGACCTCTACGTGTCACGGGCGACCGCGCCGGTGACGGGACCCGACCTCGGCGTCGCCCCTGCGCGCGGGCAGGCGCAGGGCACTTCGATCCATCCCGGCGCAACCGAGCGCGTCGATCTCGCCGGTGCAGTGCTGACGCCGGGCCGCTGGTTCGTGACGCCGGTCAACGCCGGATCGACCGACGCACGATTCACGCTCGAGGTCGCGCTGACGGAAGCCGGGACCGCCCCCGTCATCACCGACAACGGCTACTTCAATGTCGCGCGTGCCGGCCACGGCGTGTTCTTCCACCAGATCGGCGACCTGTGGGCGCTCGTCTGGTACACGTACCTGCAGGACGGCAGCCCGTCGTGGTACATCGCGACGGGCACGCGTCCCGCGCAGGGCAAGGGCACGTGGAGCGCGCCGTTGTTGCGCTTCACCTGGGACGGCCGCGTGTCGGCGAGCACCGTGGTCGGCGAAGCGTCGATCACGCCGACCGCGCGCGATCGATTCGTCTACTCGTGGGTGCTCGACGGCACCTGGGGCAGCGAATCGTTCGAGCCGACCGGCACGCTCGGTTGCGCGGCGGTCACGCCGGCCGGAACGACGTCGGTTGCGGGCAGCTGGTTCGCGCCGGCGCTGTCGGGCTATGGCTTCAACATCGTGACGACGCCGACGAGCGAGGCGATGACGACGTATGTCTATGACGCGTCGGGCAACCCGCGCTGGCTGCTCGGCAGCACCTCGACGCCCGGCCAGGGCAACGTCGCGCTGACGCAGTTCCTCGGCTTCTGCCCGACCTGCGCGTTCGCGCCGATCCAGGGCAGCCCGGGCGGCACGCTGACGCGGAGCTATTCGGCGCCGAACGCAGCGAACGCGTCGCTCGCGATCAATTTCAGCGCACCGGCGAACGGCGCGTGGAGCAGCAGCAACGCGCTGCAGAAGATCACGGCGAACCTGCCCTGCCAGTGATGCTTCGACGCGGGCGGCGACTGCCGCCCGCGTGACGTCACGTCAGAGCGGCCCGAGCCGCTCGCGCACGAGCGCGTCCGCGCGCTCAAGATCGACCTGCTCGAGCGACGAGGCGTCGCGGGTGAGCTCGGCAAGGATGCCGGCCTGCACGGCGCCGCGCGACTGCGCGACGGCATACGGGATGCGACGGAACGTCACCATCGCATAGCGCGGCACGAACGTTTCGGGATGGCGCTCGGCAAGCGCGCGCTCGAGCGCGCGCCGCAGCAGGAAATCCGGATCGTCGACGCGGTCGCGCATCTCGACGTAGTTCTCGAGCGCCATCGCCGCGATCGCGTCGGCATTCGGCTTGCGGCGCGCCTCGAACGCGGCATAGACGTCGTGCCATGCGTCGCCGCCCGCCGCGAGCGCGTCGAGCTCGACGCAATCCTCGAACGCGCAGTTCATGCCCTGCCCGTGGAACGGCACGATCGCGTGCGCGGCGTCGCCGAGCAGCAGCGCGCGGTGATCGAGATGCCAGCGCTCGAGCCGCAGCGTGCCGAGCATGCCGACCGGGTTCGCCGTGAAGTCGTGCGCGAGCGTCGGCATGAACGGCACGGCGTCGGCGAAGTCGCGTGCGAAGAGCCGCTCGGCGGCGGCCGCATCGATCACCGTCGCGAAGCTCGGATCGCCCTCGTTCGGCAGGAACAGCGTCACGGTGAAGCTGCCGTCGGCGTTCGGCAGCGCGATGCACATGTAGTTCGTGCGCGGCCAGATGTGCAGCGCGTTGCGCTCGAGGACGGTGCCGGTTTCGGGCGGGATCTCGAGCTCCTTGTAGCCGTGGCCGAGCGGCTCGAAGCGCTCGCCGAGGTCGGTCTCCTTCGCCATCGCCTCGCGCAACGCCGAGCCCGCGCCGTCGCAGCCGATGATCGTCTCGACCTGCACCTCGCGCTGCTGCCCGTCCCGCTCGTCGTGCAGCGTGACGACCTGGTGCGCGAAATCGACCGTGCCGAGGCGTATGCCGTAATGGATCGTCGCGCCGGCACGCTCGGCCGCGTCGAGCAGCGTGAGGTTGAGCCGGCCGCGGTTGACCGACCAGATCACTTCGCTGTCGTCACGGCCGTAGCGCTGCAGCTGGGTGCGCCCGTCGTCGAAGTGCACCATGCGCCCGCGCATCATCACGGCCTGCGCGAGCACGTCGCGCTCGACACCTGCGAGGCGCAGCGCGTGGAGGCCGCGTTCGGCGAGCGCCAAGTTGATCGAGCGGCCGCCGACGTAGCCCTCGACGCGCGGGTCCGCGCGGCGCTCGTAGACGGTCACCGCGAAGCCGCGGCGTGCGAGCAGCAGCGCGAGCAGGCTGCCCGCGAGCCCCGCGCCGGCGATCGTGACTGCGCGCGGTGCCGTCATCGCGCAAGCGCCCAGGCTTCGACCGAACGCGCGAACCGCAGGCAATCGGTGCGGCGGTTGTAGAGCGGCGTCGGCGAAACACGGATCACGTCGGGCTCGCGCCAGTCGCACACGATCCCGTCGCGCGAGAGGTGATCGAACAGCGATCGGCCCGACTCGCGCGGACCCTGCACGCGCAACGACAGCTGGCAGCCGCGGCGCGCGGGCTCGGCCGGCGTCGCGATCGCGAGCACCCGCGAGAGGCGCGTGCGGACGAGCTGCTCGAGATACGCCGTCAGCGCGATCGACTTCGCGCGCAGGCGCGCGATCCCCGCGCGATGGAACACCTCGAGCGACACGCGCAGCGGTGCGAGCGCGAGGATCGGCGGATTCGACAATTGCCAGCCATCGGCACCGGGCGCGGGGACGAACTCGGGCCCCATCGCGAAGCGCGTCGCGGGGTCGTGGCCCCACCAGCCCGCGAGCCGCGGCAGCTCGGCGCGCGCGTGGCGCTCGTGCACGAAGCAGCCCGCAACCGCGCCGGGGCCGCTGTTGAGGTACTTGTAGCTGCACCAGACCGCGAAGTCGGCGCCCGAATCGTGCAGCGCGACGTCGATGTTGCCGATC